>NZ_QTXH01000004.1:0-256126 GCF_003461545.1 Coprococcus sp. AF16-22 | reverse complement strand
ACGAACCTACAATGTGGAGGTCATTACATATTGTCTAATATCTGCTTATCATCCATAGGCTTCTCCTCCTCCTTTGTATTAAGGCCTTTCACTCTAATAGACGGGGAAAATGTGTCAAGCGTCACTTAAATTCAAAAGATATTTATTCAAAGATTAGCTTTCATTTTTTGAAAGAATATAATAAAACAGCAAAAGACATACACCAACAAGTCTCTTAATATTCAATGCGGAAAATTACAATTCATACAATCTTTTTGAAATCAATTTTATCCCTCATTTTTTCATGCTTTTCCTTTGGCTTAGATAAGGGAACACAATACTTATGTTCATTACAAATAACAAGCACTCCAAGAAAAGGTCGCTCGTCCTTACCAATCTGAGGAGATACCGATAAAACTCTGTCATCTATATTATGTAAGTTTCTGATGTATTTCATATCAATACGATATACTTCTAATGGTGCTTGAATCATTCATTTCTTCTTTAAAATATTTCAAGGACTATGTTTCCATAGTCCTTGAATGTAGTGTCACCGTAGCGACCCTAACGCTTTTTGAACGTCCACTTATCGGCAGGACCCTCCTTCAATATTATTGAACCAAATGCCATTCTTTTGTCAATGAATTTCTAAAAATTCATAATCTTTTTATATTTAGCACAAATCATTTTTCAGCCTCGTAGAGCGAAATACACCCACCGCACAAATCTTCGATTTGTACTCTGTGTATTTCGACTAATTATTCTTTTGAATGCCTTCTTTTATCTTATAAATACGTATCTTCCAAATCAAATATTGTACTATCCAAACTACAACAAATATTGCAACAAAAATAGCAAAATAGCTTAATACACCTTTAACAGAATGCTCCATCCATTCGCAAATATATGCAACTGTCATCATAAGTACAGATACAATTCCAAAATAAATGCTTGTTTGTTTTAATAAACTCCACTTATCTATTTCCCAGATAACAGATGCTCCTGCAAATCCTGCTCCAAGAACGGCACTTAAAACAGTCTGTATGATAATCGCTGTTACCTCATTGCCAAATCGTTCAATCAAACTCGGAACACATGAATAGTAACTACCATCACCGATTGCAAGTGAAATTCCAATTGTAATCAAATAACTAATTACAATTCCACCCAATAATCCAACAAATATTCTAGAAAATAATTCTTTTTTCATTTTTAGTCACCTCATAATCCTAATACTTTTTTGATCTTTGAAACATATCTTCTGGAAACATAACTTACAGTCCCATTCGATAATTCCATACAAATTGTTCCTACAAAGCTTAAATCAAGGCTTTTAACCTTCTTAAGATTCACAATTTCTGAATTTGATATCCTTACAAACTTACTGTTATCCAATCTTTCTTCCGCTTCATATAGTCTCAATCTAATTTGATACGTACCATTGTCAGTTTGGGTAAAAACCTTACTGTCTTCTGCATAAATCTTTACTATGTGATCCGGATCTAATAGTGCGACCTTATCCTCTCTGATACCGGAAATAATTGTTGGAGCATCATCTAATCTGCTTACAAAATCAACAACTCTGTTAACTTCTTCCGTCATCTGTGCTGTTGTAATCATAATTTCAGGTTCTTTAGCTTCCGCATCGATATTAATATTCAGTTTCATGATCTTCCTCCTTTCTTGCTTTATAGTATATCTGAATTAGGATTATTATCTATACTTTATCAATAGGTGGTCATTTTTTCTACCTAACTGGTCAAAAACAATGTTTTCTCAGTTGATTCTTTCCCTTGTTTTTTCCCTTATGAGGGTTCATAAACAAGGGTAAAACGATATAACACAATACAAGATGTGACGGGGAGGACACCCACGAAAATTTTAGTATTTTCAAGGGTTTGCCGAGATTTCTATAACCAAATATAACAGTTATTAAATCCCTTAAAATACCTCAAGTGAGACTTCAAATTTATCGCTCTGATTTTTAATACATGTAGGGACGTTCCTTCTGTCACCAAGAGTGTCCCCCTGTCTTATTCGTTACAGGGGGACACTCTTGGTGACAGAAGGAACGTCCCCGATTTCCCCGATTTCCGGTCAATTTCATCTAAAGTGTCCATTAGCGGATCCGGCATATTGAATCCTCATCTTTCTTATGATAACTTTTCCCACAGCGTATCAGAACATCAGGAGGAGTAAATTATGCCAAGAAAATATTATCCATTAACACCTTCACAAAAGATACATTTCAAACCAATTATTGAATTTGGCACTCAGCAAGTAGCAAATATAAGCATTTGTATGACTCTGCAGGCGCCGCTTGATTTTGGTCTGCTGAAAAAATGCATACAACTGGAATACGAGAGATACGAATGCCTGCGAATCCGTTTTACAAAAGTTGACCCAAATGGAGAGGTACGGCAATATGTTGTTTCTCACGATGACAGAGATATTGATTACGAAAACCTTTCATGGCTTTCCGGTGATGACGCTTATCACCGCATGGAAGAATGGTCCAGAATTCCGTTTGACGGGGACAATATTCCAATGAACGTGATAAAAATGATCTCACTTCCGGGTGGCTACAATGGGCTGTACATCAAGATCGATCACAGACTCATGGATTCATGTGGAGCTATCGTCATGGTGAATGACATCATGGAACTGTACTGTCATTACAAATTTGGCACGCCTTATCCCGAGGACATGGCAAGTTTCACTGACATGGTCGAACGTGATCTTAAAAAAAGCACAGACGAAAAACGTGTCTCAAAAGACCGCATGTACTGGCAAAATGTGCTGGAGGAAAATGGAGAACCTATTTACTCCGATATACAGGGACAACGGATACTTCAGGAAAGCAGGCGCCTTCACAATGACAAGTCACTCCGCGCTGCAGATCAGGAGACCAACAACCTGTCTGTCGCTACAAAGAACTATCATCTGGATGCTGAGCCAACCCAGAATCTTCTGGATTTTTGTATGAACAATCACATATCCATGACCAACCTCATTCTCATGGGAATACGAACTTATCTCTCCAAGGCAAATGGCGGACAGACTGACATTTCCATAAGGAATTATGTTTCAAGACGTTCCACACATGCCGAGTGGGTATCAGGTGGCTCTCGCGCAATGGCATATCCTTGCAGAACCATCATCGATCCGGACACAGAGTTTCTGGATGCAGTTTTCATGATTCAGGATGTTCAGAATCATGTATACCGACACTGCAATTATGACCCGGAACTTTTGTCTGACCAGATGAAAGAAATGTTCCACACTCCTCCACACACTACTTATGAGAGCGTGGGGCTTACTTACCAGCCTCTTCCTATCAGGCTTAAAAATCCGCATCTCAAAGACATTTCCGTAAGGAGCATGTGGATTCCAAATGGTACATCAAAACAAAAGATCTATCTCACTGTCATGCACAGTGCAAATGATCTGGGCCTGAATTTCTATTTCAGATACCAGACCGCAAGTCTCTCCGAACAGGACATTGAACTGTTCTACTACTACCTTATGAAGATAATCTTCAAAGGCATTGCCGAGCCAGAAATGACTGTGGGCGAAATCATCGAATGCATCTGACCATTTTGGGGGACGGAGGTTCCTGTCCCTTTTAATTAATTCAATAAGGAGATTTTTAATATGAATACTAATATAACTTTTTTGAACATTGTTGCCGAATACTGCAATACACCAGCTGATGAAATCACTAATGATATGCGATTCATAGAAGATTTGGGCTTTAGCTCCCTTGATTTCATGACTTTTCTCGGCGACCTTGAAGATACATTTGACGTGGAAATCGATGAAGATGAGATCATCAATATTCACACTATAGAAGACGCCATCAAGTACCTTGACAACCTGACAAGCTCCTCTGCATCGGTTTAACATTAAAAATCTGGGACGACGGAGTATGTCCCATTTTGCCTCACATAAAAGAAATGGAGATATGATATATGGAAGAAAATATTCTGGAAATTGTTGAAAAAAGCTGTCGGATACATAGAGATGTAATAGCTGTTAAATATCTGTCTCACAGAGAGATTGTCGAAAAGAGCTACGGAGATCTGTGGGATGACATTCGCAAAACTGCTGTCATTTTGCGAAATAATGGACTCTGCGAAACACATATTGCACTGGTGGGAAGCAGCTCTTATGAATGGATCTGCGCCTACATGGCTATACTTTTCACGGGAAATACTGCTGTACCGCTGGATGCAAACCTGTCTGCTCCGGAATTACATGAACTTCTGAATCGGTCAGAATCAACTGCATTATTCTGCGGAGCATCCAGAAAGGATGTGATAACAGAACTGACAGACGATTGTCCCGAAATGAATATTGTATTCACCATGGAAAAGAAAGTCGATATAGAGCATCTGGAGGGTGCAGATTCAAATCCACAATTAACAATTCTGTCATTTGAACAGCTCCTCAGCGAAATTACCATACCGGATGACTTTGCATTTGCCGATCAGGATAAGGATAAAATGTGTACGCTTATGTATACCTCTGGAACAACAGGCAAAAGCAAAGGCGTCATGCTGTCTCAATTCAATCTCGCACAAAATGTTGAAAATGTATTTGTAAATCTGGAGCCTGGTGTAACTATTCTGAGCGTTCTGCCTATACATCACGCATTCTGCCTGACAATGGAATGGATGAAGGGCATTTCACTGGGCGCCACTATCTGCATCAATGACTCGTTGCTCCACATGCTGAAAAACATGAAACGGTTCCAGCCCGTTGGCATGCTGATGGTTCCTCTCATGGTAGAAACCATTTACAAAAAACTCAAAGATGTCAACTCTCTCCTTCCTAAAAAGCTGGTTGCAAAGGAAGCATTTGGCGGTAAACTGGAATATATATTCTGCGGAGGGGCATATCTGGATCCTATGTATGTTACCGAATTCAAAAAATACGGAATAGACATACTCCAGGGATACGGCATGACTGAATGCTCCCCTGTAATTTGCTCCAACAATCACAGATACAACAGACCCGGATCCGTTGGCAAACTCCTGGACAACTGTGCTGTTCGTTTTGTCGATGAGGAAATTCAGGTAAAAGGCACAAGCGTCATGTCCGGATACTACGACATGCCAGACGAGACCGCAGAAGCTTTTCAAGACGGCTGGCTCTGCACCGGAGATCTTGGTTATCTCGACTCCGATGGTTTCATGTATATAACTGGAAGAAAAAAGAACCTCATCATTCTGGCAAATGGCGAAAACATTTCCCCTGAGGAACTGGAAGGAAAGCTTTCTATAGAGCCCCTTATTTCAGAAATAGTCATTACCGGCGACGGCAACCATCTCACTGCTCACATATATCCAGATCAAGATTTTGTAGATAAGAAACATATGGATGCTGCCAAGACATCTGAAAAATTGCAAAAAATCATTGATACCTTCAACAAAAACCAGCCAACATACAAAAGGATCTCTGCACTGGATATAAGAAAAGAGCCATTTGAAAAGAGTTCGACTAAAAAGATCAAAAGAAATCTCGTATAACAATAGACTCACACGCATTATTGTTGTAACATTGCTGTATTAGATAGTGACAAAACTGCAGCACCAAGCCAGGCAGCAGATAAAGGAGACAGCCATGATCAACTCAACCGATCCCCGATATGATAGAACTGAAAGTGACCTTCTAGATGCATTCAAGATACTTGCAGGTCAAAAGGCTCTGAACAAAATAAGCGTGTCCGAGATAACCAAACTCACAGGTGTGACCAGAAGCACATTTTACAACCACTACGAAGACATGCCTGCTTTCATCAATGCCATGGAAGACCGCATCGTCGATGAAATATTTCAGATCATGAATAGCTTCAAACCAGAAGGCAATCTTGAGATCTGCCACCAGTTCTTCAGGTCTCTATGCGAATACATGAAAGCAAATAAATTTCTCATGATCATCATTGCCACACCTGAGGCTTATGATTTCGTGGAAAAGGCACTGACAATGTTCCATAGATACGTGCGATTAATTCTGGAAAAATCCAGCAAGACCGGCCTGGCCCAGGAGAAATACTCATACGCCGTAGCATACGCAATAGGCGGCGTGGTTGGTATACTGCACAAGTTTGCGGTGGATAACTGCCAGGAAAGCAGCGACAAGATGTCTGCTTTCCTGACAGAAGCATTTCTGGATGGTATGAGACCGTATTTGGGGGTGTAGGCACATCTCTTCATCTAGTGGTGTTGGGGAGATGTGTTTTTTATACATTCTCACATAAAGAGCTGCGCTTCTTTAATGAAACGCAGCTCTTATGCTTATATTTTTATTATAAAGACGAAATGCACTGTGAATATGCCCCAATATTTAGTCAACAACACATTCCACAACAGCACAAGGCGGAATATTCAGCTTTAAAACATTATCCTTGATGACTGCCGTATGCTCGGTAATGCTCACCCTGTCGGGACAGTCGAAGTCGTTATAGCTGTGCGCCTCGTTTGTAAGTATCCTGCACGAAACCGATGATGCTTTAAATCCGAAAATGCTGCATTCAACAGCAGCCTCTTCCGTAAGCGAACAGTTTGCGGCGGTAACGGTCATACTCTTTTCGTTCACCGATGCGGAAACCGAGATCATCGGAGCATTTTTGCCTTCCGACATATTTTCGTTCTGCGTATAGCAGTAAACTGCCTCGTTGTTTTGGTGTGTTTTAAAAAGGTCGAAAACATGATATGTAGGCGTTTTTATCATCTTATCGTCCTCTGTAAGAATGACCGATTGGAGAACATTCACCGCCTGTGCAAGGTTTGCCATTACAACACGGTCGCTGTGTCTGTTAAAAACATTCAGCTCTATTGCAGCAACGATAGCATCACGCATAGTATTCTGCTGATATAAAAATCCCGGGTTCGTACCCTCTTCTACCTTATGCCAACAGCCCCACTCGCCTATTACAAGTCCTATTTTCTTTTCGGGATCATAGCGATTCATTATCTCCGAATGTCTTGTGATAAGCTCATCGGAAAAGTTCGCTGCAGCGATAGTTTTATAATAAAGCTCATCGTCAAAATCGGTGGCTGATTCCATTTCGGGCCATACGGGCATCGTATAATAATGCAGGTCGATAGCATCAACATTATTGCTGTCAAGATTTTTCATCATGACTTCTGTCCAGTTATAGTCGGCAGAGCTTGGACCGCAGGCTATTCTGTAAAGTCTGTTTCCCGAATAATTGTGGCAAAACGTCTGATACCTTTTATAAACGTCGGCGTAATATTCGGGACGCATATTTCCTCCGCAGCCCCAGTTTTCATTGCCGACACCGAGGTATTCGAGTTTCCACGGCTCGGCTCTGCCGTTCTTCTTTCTCTGCTCTGTGAGAGGCGATTCCGCATCTGAGGTCATATATTCTATCCATTCGGACATTTCACGAACACTGCCGCTGCCAACATTGACGTTTATATAAGGCTTGCAGCCAACAAGCTCACAGAAGCGCATAAATTCGTGTGTACCGAAAGAATTATCCTCCGTAACTCCGCCCCAGTTCGTGTTCACGATCTTTCGGCGCAAGGCTTTTTCACCGATACCGTCCTGCCAGTGATATTCTTCCGCAAAGCAGCCGCCGGGCCAGCGGAAAACGGGAGCTTTTATATTTCTGAACGCCTCGATGATATCATTCCTTATTCCGTCTGTATTCGGAATAGGTGAATTTTCACCCACATATATACCGTTGTAGATACATCTTCCGAGATGCTCGGAAAAATGTCCGTATATCTCGGGAGAGATATGTCCGAGCCTGTCGTCTGCATTTATTACTATTGATATTTTTTTCATATTATACCTCCGCCGCATACTGAATTATTATATTATCATATATAAGTCATTGACTTTGGTATTGCAATGACTTATAACATTATTATACTAACCGTTCGTACTTTGAGGTGATGATATGATAAGTATAAACACAGTCTGTCAGAACGTAAGACACAAAGGGAATTTTGAAATATGCAGACCGGATGGTTCGGGAGATGATCTTCTTGTTATCTTCAAGACCTCCGCTGTTCTGATACAAAACGGTGAAGAAATAACCGTTTCTCCCGACAGCCTCATTTTATACAGCAAGGGAACAATGCAGCATTACAAAACTCTGTGCGGAAGTTATGTTAATCACTTTGTCCATTTTGATACGGACGATACCGAGCTTATGAATGGGATAAAAACTGACACGCTTATCACCTCGGCGGATATTCCTGCAATTGAAGAGCTGCTTACGATATTATGCCGTGAAAATGTAGCCGATTCGACCAACAGGAAACAGTACGAAAATATGCTTATGCAGATGATACTTATGAAAATATCCGAAAGCAGCATAAACCCTGACAGCGATAAAAGCCGCATTTCCGCTCTTGAAATGCTCCGCACCGATATTTACAGCAATGCAGGGAGCTACAGCAATATATATCAGCTTGCTGAAAAAATGAATCTGAGTCCGTCATATCTTCAGGCAATATACAAACGGAAATTCGGGATAAGCTGCTATGAAGATATTTTATCCGCAAAGATCAAGACAGGACAATATTATCTTTCGACCACCGATATGACCGTTAAGGAAATATCCGACCTCTGCGGATACGGAAATGAGATATGCTTTATGAAGATATTCAAAAAAAGAACAGGGATCACACCGAGTGAGTACAGGAAAATTTCCAAGAATGATAATTTGAAAAACAACTTTATATGGTAAGGAATAAACTTTTATGATGAATTTTTTTGAACATTGCGCAGATATTGCTTCGGTTGGCATAATTGTTGACTTTACGGAAGATACGGAAACATATATCGTCGGCTCTCCTGCAGATATTAAGGCTTGGGCGTACAGCGGCTGTCCCCGAAAAGCTCCGACAGGAATTATGTGGCACAGCAACAAACTTGGCAATCTCGTCAAGGATATAATCATCCGGCAATGCAACATTTGCAAATTCATCAAGCATGAATGTCACATGAATCGGTAATCTGCCACCGCAATTGAAATCTGCCTGATAATATAACTCCTGGAATATCTGTGTATATAACATTCCGATAATGAAGTTATATGATTTATCACTATCTGGAATTACACAGAACAGAGCTGTCTTTGTTTCACCATCCCCATTTACTCCTATCCCTATTTCAGGCAGATTAAGATCATCCTTTGAAAGCAGCCTGAGTACCTGTTTATTTTCAAGAAATGCCAGTCTGGAATTTGCACTGATAATAATAGAACGAACGGTATCTCCGGCACCTCTCATACATTTGTTATACTGCTTTACCGCCGGATGATTAGCTCCAAGAGGATTGTTCTCCTGTAAAAACTTCATTCTTGTATCCAGTTTTGACGGCTTACCCTGCTTTCTCCCAGAACGGATCAGATGGGGTGGCACCTTTAGGTGTCGTGTTGGCAATCAGGCAACATCTGCTTCCTGCAAAGCCATTGCTTCTCTTGCAATCAGAGCCTTTACAAGCTCCTCCTGCGTATGCTTTGCGTTCTCTGCGGGCATTGCGTTGACAACGAAAATGGTGCCGCCGATTCTCTCTACAAAGCCGGTTTTCATATCCTCCACGGTCATCACCTCCCTCCGTAAAAATAGGGGCGTCCGTTTCCGAACGCCCCGTTACCAGCCGAAAAAGGATTATTCCTTTTCATAGATTGCCTTGAGTGCTGCGTAAAGATTTCTGCCCTCGTCCTCCGTGAGCGTGATACCCTTCCCGCAGCGCTCGTGGTTCGGATGCTACTCTTGAATGTCCAGCTTGGCGGCATTGCCGTTCCCAATCATTTCTGCCCCGACGATGTTTGGATTGTTCTTTTCGGGCGGCTGCTCTGTCCTCCCGTTCCTTGCGCTCCTACGCTTCCTTGATACTGAAAAGCTCCTTGACCTTCTTCACAAAGACCTCCACCAGCTTTGGAAAGTGTTCCAGTGCCTGCAAAAACGGCTGGCATTTTTCTTTGAGCCGGTCATACCGTTCCTGCAATCGTTCCACGGCAGAGGACGCATTGAAATACTGTCTTTGATAGTATGAAACGCTGCTTGCAGCTCCTTTCGCATTTCCTGCAAAGCTCGTTGTATTTCTTCCTGCCACGCTCATCAAGAAAGAACGCCAATTCTTCCTTGAGGTATTTCGGCATACGGGGCATAGCGAGCACCTCCTTTTCACTGCCGATTTGCTCCCGAAACGCAGAAATGCCCAAAACCTCTCCGAACTGTCATTTTTCTGGGCGATTTTGGGCGTTTTCTTTCGATATGAGCGGCTTTGTTTTAGCGGCGGTATCCTTTACCGCCAACCATTCAAAAGCCGCTGTTTGTCGCTTCCGGGTAACAAAAAAGCGCCGTATCGCTACGACGCTTTTGTCTTGCTCGGAAGATGGAGCAAGGGAACGCTATTCAATTATCTGTTGTACTTTTTCTTTCTGCTGACAACCGTTGTGCCAATGGCTGCACCGCCGCTGACAAACAGCAAGGCAATCCACAAAGCAAGGTTGCTTGTATCGCCGGTCTGCGGAGATTTGGAATCGTCCTTCAGCTTCGCCGTTACGGTGTCGGCTTTTTTGATTTCCTTTGTACCGTCCTTGTCGCTGTAATATTTACCACAGCCTTCGCAGTACCAGTACTCGATATTGCCCTCGGTGGTCTTGGTCGCCGCAGTTGCCTGGAAGTGCTTTAAGTTGGTGTGGTTCTTCGCATCAAGCTCACCGTATTCCGCACCGCAGACTTCGCACTTTGCCTTGTCCTTGCAGGTCGCTTTCCCGCCGGTGTGCTCAGTCAGCTTCTTGCCGCAATAATCACACTTGTGGTCTTTGTTATCGTCTGCACACTCGCTGATTATATAATCGCAGATATCACATTTGTGGTCTTTGTTTGCATCGATGCAATTCTCCGTTTGCGTGCCTGCAGAGCATCCGTCAACGGTGCAGGTGCGGGTATGGGCGCCGTCTTCGTTGGACGTCCAAGCGCCCCAGTTGTGGTCCAGCGCATTGCCGGAGAAGAAGGTCGCCTCATCCGCCGTGCCCTCGGAGCTCAGACCGCAGACTGCGCAGGACCTGTAGTAGACCGCCTTTTTGGTACAGGTTGCAGCAGACTTCAAATACTGCGCCTCTGCTTTTTCGGCAGTGAAGCTGTGTGCCGCCATCTCGCCGTATTCGCCGCCGCAGACCGTGCAGACAGCCTTGGCGATGCAGGTCGCCGTGCCGCCGTGGCAATTCTCGGTTTCCGTATGGCTGGTGTCACGCTTACAGATTCGAGTGTGGGTCTTTTCATCGCTGTTCTGCGTCCAAGCGCCCCAGTCGTGCCCAAGCGGTTCGGAAGATCCGCCGCAAAGCGTGCATGTCCTTCCGCTTGTGCAAGTCGCCGTTCCGCTCCATATGTGTGACTCCCAGTAATCCCATGTATTATCACACACCGTGCATGTAAGATCGCATCGATGCCATTTATCATTTGCGTATTGACGAGTCACCCTTACCGTTTGTCTCTGGCCGCATTTAGTACATAACGCAATATCCGCCGCATATGCCGTCATAGGCATAACAGCCAGCATCAGGCACAGTATGAGCACAACGCTCAAAATTTTCTTATTCATATAGTCTCCTCTCCTTTGCTGTCCTTTGACAGCTTAAAGTCATATTTCATTTCCAACATGGCGAACAGCTTATACATTACCTCGGTGGCGATTGCCTTGATATCCAGTGATTGAATAAAGGCAAGCACCTTTGCCTGCTCTGCCTCCGGTACCCGATACACCCGCATAGCCGCCGTCAAAAAGCGGCTGAGCTTGCGTTCCAACGGAAAATGAATATCACATTTTCTCGCCATATAGCTGCGCATCAGTCCCGCCGTGCCGATTTCCATCTCGTAAAAGTCGCTCTCGGTATCATTGGGAAATTTTTCACCAAAAATCTGTTTCAGCTCTGCTGTGGTATGCAGGTAAATATATTCCGATGTTTCGGGCAGGGAGTAGGCTTCGATGTAGATTTCCCGCAGGTTCTCGTTCAACTCGGTCAGTGTCAGTTGAATCGCCGTTTCCACCGCATAAGCGTAAACCGGCGGCAGCTTGCTGTCTGCAATGCTTCTTGCCACGCCGAACTGTCCGCCGAACATCGTTTCGGTCAATTCCAGCAAAATTCTGTCCTTGGTAGGAAACAAATTCAAATAGCTTCCTCTTGCAACACCTGCTTCATCCACAATCTGACTGACAGAGGTGTTTTTATACCCCTGCTCCAAAAAGAGACGGACGCACACGGTCAGTATTTTCCTCTTTGTTTCACTGCTGTCTCTCCGCAAATATATCACCTCTCTTTGAGCATCCTAGTACGCATACTAATAATATCATAACAAGTGCAAAAAGGCAAGTGGAATTTGAAACTTTACCTCCGTAAATTGTGACATTTCCGCAAACGCTGGCTTCTTCCATTACTCACGGAACTTTATTACTTATTGAATACTGCCTGAAAAGGAAAAGCCGCCGTCTGTTGTTCATCCTCTGCACCCACAGCATTTGATTTTCCGCTTTGAGGGCTTCCGTTACGCCCTCTTTTTCGGAAAACTGTTTTACCAGCCGAGATAATATTGCTTCTCCGGCATTCTGCACGGATTGCTTACGGTGATAATAGAAGTTCTTTTCCAATTGTGCAAAGCACTTGACATTTCATTAAGGGATTTTTTTGATGATGATAATAAGGTTCTAATCAATGATCCACTGTCAACCAGAATATATAGACTCAACTCTGTACAAAGAGAGGCATTACTCGCCTTTCTAAATACTATAGATTAAGAAATTACAACGAAAAACACAGCACTACATAGATAACTACCACTCATCTACATAGTGCTGTGTTTTAAATATCTTTCCCGACTAACGCCGTTTAAAAAACACCATCTGCATTTTGAAAAAACACCAATTAATCGCCACAAAATCATAAAATTACAGAAAATCACATCATTTTACATACATTTATGATTTTATTGATATGTAACGCATTTAGCTTAAATCCATAGGTTTTATGCGGTCTCACCGGCTCCTACTCCCACTTGTACGGTGTGAGCTGATAAACGTAATAATTGAGCCAATTCGCATACAAAGTGTTCGCGTGGCATCTCCACTTCTTCACTGGTTTCTTTTCCGGGTCGTTGTCCGGGTAATAATTCACTGGGATCTGTGGATTAAGTCCCTTGGCGAGGTCTCTGTGGTACTCCTGGTCGAGGGTCAGCACGTCGTACTCAGGATGTCCTGTGACAAATATGTTCTTACCGCCGTCACCGATTATGAGGTACGGGCCAGCCACGTCTGACTCGGCTACGATCTCAAGGTGCTCATTGTTTACAATGTCCTCCTTGGATACGCCCGTGTATCTTGAATGTGGCACGTAAAATACATCGTCAAAGCCACGGACAAGCGGTGTTCTCTTGTGGAAGGTGTGATGTTCGTATATGCCGGACAGCTTCTGCGGAAGGTCGAACTTCTGCACACCGTATCTGTAGTAGAGTCCTGCCTGGGCGCCCCAGCAGATGTGCATGGTCGATGTGACATTTGTCTCGGACCAATCCATGATCTCGCGAAGTTCATCCCAGTAGTCAACATTCTCAAATTCCATCTTTTCAACAGGTGCTCCGGTTATGATGAAACCGTCCCATTTGCGGTTCTTTACGCTGTCAAAATCCTCGTAGAATCTGTCAAGGTGTCCCTTTGTCACGTTCTTGGACTCGTAGGACATGGTTCTAAGAAGCGTGATGTTCACCTGAAGTGGGGTGTTTGACAGGCTTCGCATGAGCTGCAGCTCTGTGTCCTCCTTCAGCGGCATGAGGTTGAGTATCAGAATGTCAAGGGGTCTTATGTCCTGGCTGTGCGCCCTTCCTGTTCCCATGACAAATATGTTCTCGTCCTCCAATGTTTTCTTAACCGGCAGATCATCATCTATTCTTATCGGCATCTCTATTCATTCCTTTCCATTTACTACTTATACAAGCAAACATGCAGCAGCACACACCAAGTAATCTACCGCAGTTACCCTACTGTCCAATCAATTCTAAGAAATCCTCCTCAGATATGATAGGTACATCAAGGCTTTTCGCCTTCTTGTTCTTGGATGATGTAGAATTCACATCGTTATTTATAAGATATGAGGTCTTGGCAGATACAGAACCTGTAACCTGACCTCCTCTGCTCTCTATCAGTTCCTTGAGCTGATTTCTGTTGTCAAAATGGGTGAGCGAACCGGTTATGACGAACACCTTGCCCGCCAGATCCTGCTCCGTATCAGATGTCTCATCCACAAACGTAAGCTCAGCCATCAACCTATCTATGATAGCACAATTCTTCTCATTTTCAAAGTATCTGACTATATCCTCTGCTATAACCTGACCGATTCCGTCTATCTCAACGTATGCTGACACATCTGCCTTCTCCATGGCATCCATATCATTTGCAAAATGCTTGGCCATGAGCTTGGCTGTCGCCTCTCCGACATTTGCAATGCCGAGACCATTGACAAGACGCCACATGTTCGTCTGTCTGGATGCGTCCACCGCAGCCACAAGCTTGTTGTACGACTTCTCGCCAAATCCCTCGAGTTCAACTATATGTTCTCTGTGAGCCTCAAGCTTATACAGATCAGGAAGCTCCTCGAGGATCTTCTCATCTATGAACTTCTCTATGGTCGCCTCTGAGAGTCCATCTATATTCAACGCATTTCTGGACACGTAGTGTGAAAATGACTTGAGTTTCTTCGCAGGGCAGAACTGGTTTGTGCAGTACAGAGTCTCAACTCCTGACGCTGCACCGCCTTCCTCCCTCACTATCTCAGTCTCTCCTCCGCATGCAGGACACGCAGCCGGTATGACCACGTTACCGCTCATGGTTAGGTTCCTTGCAATCTGCGGAATGATCATATTCGCCTTGTACACAGAGATCTCATCACCTTCGCCCAGTGCCAATGACTTAAGTATGCTGACGTTGTGTATGCTGGCACGGCTGACTGTTGTTCCCTCAAGCTCCACCGGATCAAATACAGCGACCGGGTTGATGAGCCCGGTTCTTGATGGACTCCACTCCACATAGCGTAGATGGGTGATTGCCTCCTCATCCGCCCATTTGAACGCCATGGCATTTCGCGGGAACTTGGCTGTGGTTCCCAGGCTCCTTCCGTATGCCAGATCATCCAGCATGAGTACCAGACCATCCGATGGGAAGTCATTCTCCGTTATCTTCTCTGAAAATTCCCTCACCTTATCAGGAAGTGCCGCCGAGTCTGTCAGGTAGTGTTCTACCACGGTAAATCCCTGCTGCACCAACCAGTCAAGCTGATATTTGAATGAATTGTGGAAGTCCACATCCTCACCGTCCACTAAATTAAAAGCGAAGAAATGTACATTTCTCTCTTTTGTTATCTTGTTATCGAGCTGTCTCACTGAGCCGCTGCACAGATTTCGCGGGTTCTTGTACTTAGATTCCGCATCCGTTATCTTTTCATTTATCGCATTGAAATCCGAATATTTGATGACCGCCTCGCCTCTGATCGTCAGCTTGCCCTTGTACGGGATGTGATGAGGTACATTTGCAAATACCTTTGCATTGTTCGTGATAACCTCTCCTATCTCACCATTTCCACGAGTGACAGCCTTTATCATCTCTCCGTTCTCATACGTGAGGACAACGGTGAGTCCGTCCATCTTCCAGGATATTACGCCCTTCTGACCGCCAAGCCATGACGCAAGAGCACCTACATCCTTTGTCTTATCAAGTGAGAGCATTGGATGCTCGTGAGCCTCCTTCGGCAGCTCACTGACGACCTCATATCCTACCTTGACCGTCGGGCTGTTGCTCATGACCATCCCGGTCTCTTTCTCCAGGGCACTCAGCTCATCGTACAGAGCATCATATTCCAGATTGCTCATGATCTCTGTATCTTCCATATAATATTTCTTTGCAGCATCGTTGAGCTGCTTTACAAGTTCTTTAATTCTGGTTATCTTGCCATTATCGTTATTGCTACTGATGTCATTATTTTCTTTAATATTTTCACTGGTATTTCTACTAATATCTTCCATACACACCCCACAAAAAATCCTATATACACTCTCTACTACATCCCCACGATCCGTCTCAGCTCTGCCTCTTCCTCGCGGCTGAGCTCCCTTAACTCTCCAGGTCTCATATTGCCAAGCTTCACGTTGCAGACCCTGACTCTCTTCAGGTTCACTACCCTGTAGCCCAATGCATCACACATTCGTCTGATCTGCCTGTTGAGGCCCTGTGTCAGCACTATCATGAATGACCTGTCATCTATCTTTCGCACCTTACATTTCTTTGTCACTGTATCAAGTATAGGCACTCCATCCGACATCTTCCTGATGAAGTCCTCTGTTATCTCACGGTTCACCCGCACTCTGTATTCCTTCTCGTGGTTGTTCACCGACTTCTGGATGGCATTTGACAGGTCGCCATCATTTGTCAGAAGAAGTAGACCCTGGGAGTCCTTGTCCAGCCTTCCCACGTACTGAAGTCTGATCGGATAATCTATGTGATCAAATATGTTGTCTGGATCAGCCTTACTCGCTGTACAGGTAAGTCCTATCGGCTTATTATATGCCAGGATCACTGTCCTATCCTTCTGCTGAACCTTCCTACCCATGAATGTCACCACATCCCCGGGCATGACCTTCTGACCCATGACTGCAGTCTCTCCGTTGATCGTAACCTTTCCATTCTCTATATGTGTATCCGCAGCGCGTCTTGAGCACACGCCCGCCTCGCTGAGATATTTGTTAAGTCTTATTCCATCCGCCATAATCTTTCCTCTGTTATTATTTTCCTATATTGTTAATACATATCTCACATTCTAATTTCTGGTCAGCATACACCATGTATCAGCCAGACCAAGGCCAGTAAATTCTAACCAATATGCAGAACCATCATACCATTTATTTTTCATTTTGTGAACCATTCATCACACCATGTATAACCCACAGCAAAGATTCAGTTAAATTAATTTTGTAAAAGTCCTTGATTTTTTTTATCAATTAATGTATATTTAAACAAACGCAAAGGTGTGTTTCTTCGGAAACGCACCTTTTTTTATTTTAGGAAAAGGAAGTGCATATTATGGATAACATCGACAGAAAAATCATTCATCTTTTACAGGGCAACGCCAGAACGCCACTCAAGTATCTGGCCAGCAAAGTCTTCCTTTCTTCGCCGGCAGTTTCAGCAAGAATAGAGAGACTTGAGAAAGCAGGAATACTGACCGGATATCACGCAAGCATCAACCATGAGGCTCTCGGATATCACATCACAGCATTTATACACATGGCTCTTGATCCAAAACAGAAGCCAACCTTCTATCCATTTGTTGAAGCATGTCCAAATGTACTTGAATGCAACTGTGTGACCGGTGCGCACTCCATGCTCATGAAGGTTTGCTTTCCTAATACCATGGATCTCGACTCATTTATCGGACAGCTCCAGAGATTTGGCAGCACAGAGACACAGATAGTATTTTCCACACCGGTTCCTATCAGAGGGGTTTTGATCGACACAGATGATGTGAACTCTTCCGAGGCAATATAAGTCTCATACAGTGATAATATAAAACGCAGGCATAAAGCCTGCGTTTTCTTTAATTATACATATTCTGGAACTTTCTAAATGTCTCATCCGTTCTAAGCAGATAATCATTGTTTTCTTTTACATGTTCATATATCGCCTGTATATCACCAGATGAGTTGATGGTGTTGATATACGAGCTCTCCTTGTCAGACAAAGCCAAATTGTTGATCTTGTAGCTTCCATCTGACTGTTTCGTCACATATAACGACCTTATATCGAGCGGTTCCGAGTTGACATCCTTTATCATCAGATTGGATAATTCGTACACGATATACGAATCTGCGGTATATCCGTTGGCTATATAACAGGTGGTCTTGTTGTACGCTGTTATATACTCCGCTGCTATCTCAATGCTCTTCATGTCGTCAAATTCCGACGGATCTGTGACCAGTCTCTGAAGTGTCGTCTGATCTGCCTTTGTTCTCGCCAAAAGATAATTGTTCACTAGCTGATTTATCTCATCGATCGTACACAGCCTGTAATTTGCTCCGTCTGGTATCTCCAGTCTCACCGTGTTATCTCTTCCGGTTATGTTCTCTGTGAACAGCTTATCGTTTATAAAAAATACATACACATAGACTCCGACAAGTATCAGAAATACCGCCCACAGCAAGGCAAGAACGCCACCAGAGATCCCGCCATGTCTGGATCTTCTTCGGCCTTTCCGCGTCTTTGCCTTCTCTTCGGCAAAATAATCGTCATCGCCATACAGCTCTTCATCATCGAACATATCTCCGGTATCCGGTGCATCATCCATATCCTCAGGATCTTCTATGACATAATCCTCATACGGCCTTTTCTGTCTCGCCGGGGTCTCCTCAACCTCTGAAGCTCCGCCGGGCTCTGAGTTATCAGCCAGCTCCGAATCTTCACTGTCATCTAAGTCATCATCTAATCCCGAGTCTCCACTGTCATCCGATTCATCGTCTGACTCCGGATCTTCACCGTCATCTAAGTCATCATCTGTCTCTGAATCTCCACCGATCTCTGATTTCCCATCCAACTCCGGCTCTTCATTTTCTATATTCTGTTCTTCCGCTTCCAAATTCTTTTTCTTCTTCATCACTGCATATCATCCTTTTACGAAATAAATATCAGAGTATAAAAAAGCGTACCAGGGCGGAGTCGAACCGCCCGTCATGGCTCCGGAGGCCATTGCCGTATCCGATTGGCTACTGGTACACAGTTGGTATGATACTACAAAAAACTCACTTTGGCAAATAAAAAAACGTCCCCGCACTTATATGCGGGAACGCTTTGAATTCTCTTGTGTCACTAAATAATTACATAGTTACCGAAACGAATTTTACTATAAATAAGAGTGCAATAATCGTCACTACGATATCCTGCTTCTTATACTTGCCTGTGAACAGTGTGATAAGAACATATGTGATAGCGCCAAGACCGATACCATTTGAAATAGAGTATGTCAGTGGCATCATAAGGAATGTCACGAATGCAGGAACTGCTGAGCGCATATCCTCCATATCAACCTTTGCAAAGTTCTTAGCCATAAGTACACCTACGAAGATAAGTGCTGGTGCTGTTGCACATGATGGAATGATGTTGGCAACAGGGCTGAGGA
Source organism: Coprococcus sp. AF16-22 (assembly GCF_003461545.1). NCBI lineage: Bacteria > Bacillati > Bacillota > Clostridia > Lachnospirales > Lachnospiraceae > Coprococcus > Coprococcus sp. AF16-22. The sequence goes on along the minus strand of NZ_QTXH01000004.1, from coordinate 236,946 downwards.
ACAGACATACTGCAAAGCAGATTGCTGTAACCAAACTTGTAAGACCTGTTCTACCACCTGCAGCGATACCTGAAGCTGACTCTACAAATGTTGTACATGTTGATGTACCGAGAATAGCTCCTGATACAGTACCTATAGAGTCACACATCATACACTCGTCAAGCTTCATTGGGTCACCCTTCTCGTCAAGCATATTAGCCTGGGAAGCTGCACCATAGAGAGTTCCGATGGTATCAAACATATCTACCAGACAGAAGCTGACAACAAGCATGATTGCTGAGAACACACCGCCGATATACTCAGCAGAGAATGCATCCTTCCATGCCTGTCCCTGGAACACTCCGAGGAATCCGACTGAACCGAAATCCTTGAATGACTGTCCGATCGATGAGAAATCAAAGTTAGGTGCCTGAAGCATCATAACATAATATAATACTGTAGATGCAAGGATACCTATGATAATGTTACCCTTTACATTAAGCTTTGCAAGGATCGCAATTATTATAAATCCTACAAATGCTACTATAGGAGGTGCGATCTGTGCAATAGCCTCCTTTGTGCTGCCAGCGCTTGTGATCACACCGTGAAAATCAAAGAACTGAACAAATGTATATGGGTTGTCCTGGATAAGTGTTGCATTCTTCAGTCCGATAAGAGCTATGAACAGACCGATACCTGCCGGAATTGACTTCTTAAGGCACTCAGGCATTGCAACTGCAATGTACTTTCTGAGTCCTGTCACTGAAAGAATCAGGAATACGAGACCTGATATCAATACTATTACCAGACCTGCCTGATAACCTCTGATAACACTCACACCTGCAAATGCTGCACCAGCTACGAAGATAGTACAGAAGAATGAGTTAAGTCCCATTCCGCAGGCCTGTGCAAATGGCATGTCCGCGAGGAACGCCATGAGAAGTGTTCCCACTATTGCAACAAGAATAGATGCGATGAATACAGCATTCCATACTGTACCAAGCTCACCAGCCATGTCTGGAACTGCCCCTGCCAGCCAGCCATTGCTGCCTTCTCCTGCAACCTGATTTGGATTGACCAGAACGATGTATGCCATGGCGAAGAATGTTGTAAGTCCTGCCATGATCTCGGTCTTGATTGTAGACCCACGCTCTGAGATTTTGAAGAATTTGTCCATGATTACTCTCCTTTTCTCGTTTTAGTATAATATAAACAAATACTTATCCATTCTATATCACTTAATGATACTTTTTCAACTACTTTCAAATAATTTCTTAATGTTCCTTACAAAAATTAAATAACATATAAACAAATAATAAAATAGTCCGGCCGGGTATTCCCCAATCGGACTATCGTATATATGTATTGCTCTGTACTATTTTACTTTTTTGACAACAAGACCTCTCACTACTTTATATCTTGAACCTGATATCTTAACTATACCGGTAACTTCTGTGGCGATCTTGCCCTTCTTCACATAGTAGTTCTTGTGATTCTTAGGACTCTTTACTATTCCCGTCTTGCCTGACTGGAATACACCCTTGTAGATATAGCATTTAGCACCTGTTGTGGTACTCTTGAAGAAGCCTGTATAACCTGACTGGATTATACCTTTCTTTACATAGTAATACTTCTTATTCTTAGTGCTTCTGACAAGGGCTGTCTTGCTCTCTGCAAATTTGCCCTTTATTATGAGACACTGCTGTCCCTTTGAATTTCTGTAGAAACCTGTGTATGCTGTATAAATCTTGCCATTCTTTACAAGATATGTTTTTCCCGTCTTAGGGCTCCTTACAAGTCCCTTGTATCCTGTCTTTACCACGCCATTTACAACATAGTAGTTGACTCCGGCACTCCTGACAAATCCTGTGTAATTCTCCTGAACCACGCCCTTCTTATAGAAGTAGGTCTTTCCATTCTCCTTCACAAGACCATTCTTGCTTGTATCAATAGAAGGAGTTGGGTCTGGTGTTGGATCTGGATCCGGTGTTGGTATTGGATCTGGTGTTGGATTCGGGTCCGGTGTCGGATCTGGGTCTGGTGTTGGATCTGGGTCCGGTGTTGGATCTGGATCCGGTGTTGGATCTGGATTTGGATCTGGTGTCGGTGTGATATCCGCATCCTTGTAGAGATATGCGTCATCCCATGTTCCCCATGCCTTACCTGATGCGGTTGCTCTCATTCCGACAACAACCTCTGTTGTCTCTTCCACTGTAAATCTAATCTCAGGATGCTGCCAGATTTTCCAGCCCTGTGGGACTGCAGGTGCGGATGCGAGTTCTGTATCTCCAGCTTTTGCATACACCTCATACACATCGTTATCTCCATTTGCACCGCCCTGAAGATATGCGCTGAACACATACTCTCCCGGCTCAAGTGTGATGGTCTGATATACATCATATGCAAAATCTGATGAATTGTAGTAGTGACCACAATATGCACCGTTTCTAAAATCTTCCTTTGTCTTGATTGCAAATCCCTTGCTTGTATCAGCGATGGTCCATCCCTCGTTTCCTGACTCAAATCCAGGATTTACAAGGATGTTCTCCTTTAATATTGTTACATTGCACTGAACCTCGACAGTCTCATCATTTACTGTCACAGTTCCCTTTACAGTACATGTTCCTGCACCGTAGTTCTTTACCTTCTCAAGCGCTCCATCCTCCCAGGTGATGTCTGCGCTCTCTGAATTGCCATCATTGTAAGCTACTGTTGCTGCAGTCGGCAGAGCTACATTTGCAATATCTGTTATCTCGATCTCAACATCATCAACTGTTATTGAGACTACCTCTCTCTTTGTCTTTGTTCCTGTGTGAACATAGGCAAATGTCTTGAGTGACTCAAGTGGGTGTCCTGTGAAGTCAAACAGTGCCTGGTTGTCAACTGCTGAACCGCCGTACCACTTGCCGGCGTCTGCTGCGTCGTACTCTCCTGCGTATGATGAAGCCCAGCCTGAACCGTACTTCTCCCATGCCTCCTTGTTGGCTGCAAGGACGTCTGCTGCATTCTCTGCAGATGAATCATACACATTTACAGGAAGCCATGCAGGCTCCCAATAGAATACACCGATTCCTGAAGAACCTGTATTCTTTACTGCTTTTATAACGGAGCTTATCTCATTGGCCTGTCCCTGAACTGATAAATCATAAGTTGTAGAATCATCTTTACCTTTTCTGACAGTATTTTCATGTCCATCTCCGTCATCCAGTGTATAGGCCCATGATGTCTCTGCCACCATGACAAGCTTGCCATATGTGTCTGCCACATTCTTGAGAACCGATGTGAGATTGTCTGTTGAGCCATGCCATACAGGATAGTATGATGATGCAAATACATCGTAGTCTACGTTGTATGTATTAAGTCTCTTTGCAAAATTTGCGTAATTGCCACTTCTCTCAGGATTGGTGAAATGGATGGCAACAAGGATATTCTTGTCGATGGCTCTCACTGCCTCACTTCCGGCGCTGAAGATCTTTGCCATGTTTTCCCAGTTCTTTGAAGTCTCACCACATATTCCGTTGGTCGTCTCGTTACCGATCTGAACCATGCCGACATCAACGCCAGCATCGAGCAGAGTCTTAAGGCTCTCTGATGTGTATGACTTAACTGCAGCTACCTTCTCGTCAAGAGTGAAGTCAGCCCAAGCCTTAGGCACCTGCTGTTTGCCAGGATCAGCCCAGAAATCCGAATAATGGAAATCCACAAGAAGCTTTATTCCGGCTGCTGTTGCATACTGTCCGATCTTCTTGGCTGTCTCCAAATCATTGTTACCGCCGCCGTAACCGTTTTTGTCTGCATCATATGGATCATTCCATACACGGACACGCACATAATTTATTCCACATGAAGCAAGGAACTTGAAGTATCCGATATCATCCAGCTCGTTGCCATCGAAATCATAATACTTAACTCCACTGTTCTTCAGTGACACATAGGATGATACGTCTACGCCCTCGATAAATGACTGCTTCTCTCCGTTCAGATCTGTGTATGTGAGATCACGCACGCGGTCCACATAAATTCCAGCCTCCACAGGCTCAACTACATCTTCCTCGTCTGTAAGCTTGCAGAGCTTTACATTGTCTATCTTGCCCCAATATCCCTTGGCAAGACTGCCCTTGAATGAAATGCTGACATCAGTTGTATCCTCAAGAACGAACTCTTCTGTCTCATTTGTCGCCCATGCATCCCATCCGGTCGTGGCTCCAACAGCCTGTGACTTATCAGCGACAGATACTGTGAGCCCTGTATCCTGGGCATCGCCCTCGACATCATACTCTAGCTTGTATGTTCCTGCAGGAACAGCCTCTACAGTCTGTGTGATGCTGACATCAGCCGCATCTGAAGCCCAGATATTCAGATAATATGTGGAGTTTACATTACTTCCACCATTTTTTACAACAAGCTCAGCTCCCGATTCACTCTCTATAGTCCAGTTACTGCTGTCACCTGTTTCAAAATCGCCATTTGCAACCTTGAGTGTGTCCACCCAGCTCTCCGCAGCCTTCGCTGTTATCAGTGAAGCTCCAGATCCAAAGATCTGCCCTACCATAAGCGCTCCTGCAAGAACTGCACAGCCAATCTGCTTTACAATTCTCTTTCTTCTCATATATGCCCTCCTAATAAGTATTATTACGCAGACGCATCCCAATGCGCTCCGCGCGGCGTCTGCATTATCACAAGGATTCCTCCTTGCAATAATAATGTTGATCAACAGTTGCGCAACCGTTTGTCCTCATACTGATATATTAACATATTTGAGTTCTGGTTACCATGTCGCTTGTAGACAATGTTTTTAAGAATTATTTGTGTATTTTGTATATGTCAAAGCGCAACTTAAGCGCAATTTGTGTGCAATTTTGTGCGCAACAGAATGATATTATGTTATGTATTTTCAAATATGCACAATAAATCCCAACGCTTACACAAAGAAAACGCCCTGTCCATGATATGTTATGTAAACTTCATATCATGAACAGAGCGTTTTAACGTATACACACTGTATTATTCTATAATGTAACCTGGAATGTGATGTATCCATCCCCGTCACATCTTGCTGTTATCCTGCCCTTGTGAGACTCAACTATCGATTTGGCGAGAGAAAGTCCTATTCCCGAACCTCCGGTCTCCGAATTTCTTGAGCTGTCAGGTCTATAGAATCTCTCAAACAATATATCCTGAGAGCCCTCTTCCATGCCATCTGTAAGGTTTTTGAGAACAAACTTCACCTTTCTGCCATCACGCTTCAAGGATATACTTATATCCGCTGATTCAACAGCATACTTCATGGCGTTATCCACCAGTATGCTTATGAGCTGCCTGATGGAATTCTCATCTCCGACATACTTTATTCCATCTTCGATATCCGCGCTGATCTTCTTGCCTCGAACCTCCGACAGAGACGAGAAATGATCTATCACCTCATACGCCACATCAGACAGATCAAACTTTGCCTTCTCCTTCGGTTCAGGATTCTCATCCAGTCTGGAGAGAGCCACCATCTGATTTGTGAGCGCTGTCAGTCTCTTGACCTGATCCCTGGTGTTCTTCGTCCATTCACTCTCACCGTTCACCATCTCTATGACCTCGGTATTTGCATCTATGATAGTTAGGGGTGTCTTGATCTCATGGCTTGCATCGGTGATAAACCGCTTCTGCTTGGCATAACTCTCAGCCACCGGCTTGAATATCTTCTTTGACCAGAACAGCACCAGCATGAACACCGCAAGGAATCCCAGAAGTGACACTCCTACACTGTATACCAACGTATTTCTGAACGACTCCAGCTCCTGACGGCAGTCGACAAATATTATCCTGGTTCCATCCTCACAGTCCGCTACCCTGTATCTGTATATATCCGTAAATCCACTGTCTGAACCGTCCCCAAGTATCTTCAAAGCATACGACTCGGCTTCCGATTCATCAACAGCAGCTATATTGTCAAGGCTGTAGGACTCAACAGCCCCATCACTTACGACCACAGAGAAATATCTTGTCTGAAATGGTGTCTCCGGTGAGAACTTATCATTGCTCTTGCCATCAGGCTTATCAGGTGGCTGGGAATCCGCATTGGTCTTAACCTTCTCTTTCAGAAAATCCCTGCGGTCAAACTGTCCATTATTATCCACCAGTTCACTTAAGGTATCATCCGCCCTTGAAACCATGCGGGCATAATTTGCTATGTTGAGAATGCTCATTATGACAAACAGCACTCCAAATGTGGATGCCATTGCCGCAAATATAAATCTTTTTCTCAGATTCTTTATCATGTTCTATCCTCTTCCTTATACTCAAGTGTGTATCCCTGATTTCTTACTGCCTTAATGGACACCCCTGAGCCTATCTGACCGAGTTTCTTCCTGAGATACGAGATATTGACCCACACAACACTGATCTCCGTATCCGTGTCATAGCCCCATATCTTCTCCATCATAAGCTCTGCTGATATTATCGCATTCTGATTTGCCATCAGCAGTTCCATGATCTGATATTCCTTGTTCTGCAGCTTTACGCTTCCACCAGATGAACTGAGCTCATAATTCAGGCTGTTTAACGTGCAGTCGCCATACTTCATCTCCGTGCTGACCGCCTCACTCTTTCTTCTGGTTATCGCGCGTATCCTTGCCAGGAGTTCTTTTGTCTCAAATGGCTTTGCAAGATAATCGTCCGCCCCCAGATCAAGGCCGTTGATCTTGTCATCAGTCTCAGCCTTGGCCGTGAGCATAATAACCGGAACATCGCAGCCCTCAGCCCTGATCTTTGACAACACGGTAAAGCCATCCATCTTTGGCATCATGACATCAAGTATGACTCCGTCATACACCCCTGCCATAATGTAATCATAGGCATCCTGTCCGTTATACACAGCATCCACTGAGTAATTGTTATGCTTCAATATAACCTGAAGCGCGCTTGAAAGCGCTTTCTCATCCTCCGCAAGAAGCAATCTCATAATCTTATCTCCGTCTCATATTATTATGGTCTCCACCAGATATCACGCAAACCATCTATAATTCGTATTATACCCCTCAAGCTTAAATAAAGCTTAAACCTTCATGACATCAACAATTGTCTGGACAAGTCTGTCTATATCTATAGGCTTGGCAAGATGGGCATTCATACTCGCTTCCCTGCCTCCACACCGTCAGGCATAAGGTCGACCAAAAGCCCGGATGCCGATTCTATGTGTCCCTGCTCGTTACTCAGCTCGTTTGCGATCATCTGAACCGCAATTACATAGATTATATTTTATACAGTGCTGGATATCAACAGAAACAGACAATAAAAAAGCCCCACGGCCAGCTCAAAAGCCAACCGCAAGGCAATTATTCATATATTCAGATACGGGATATGATTAAACGTTCATCTGCTTAGCAACCTCAGCTGCGAAATCCTCGTTCTTCTTCTCCATTCCCTCGCCAACCTCGAAACGAACGAACTTAGCGATCTTGAGATCCCTGTTAACTGACTCAAGGTACTTGGCAACTGTCTGCTTTCCATCCTCAGCCTTTACATATACCTGATCAAGAAGGCTTATCTCCTTAACCTGCTTTGAGATACGTCCCTCAACAAGACCACTGAATATCTTATCTGCAACAATTGCATCCTTATCAGCAATAGCAAGCTCTGCAAGCTGTGCCTTTGCCTCCTTTGAAAGGAAGTTGAATAAGAAGTTCATGTTGCTCTTCTTCTCTTCGTAGATAGCTACATCCTCTGCGCTCCATACGCCGTCAACAGCCTTTGCTATAAGCTTGTTAAGGATTGGCTTTGGAAGTGTATCAGGTGCATTGAGTGCACTATCAACTGTGATCTCCTTAAGCTTAGCCATAGCGTCTGCTGAGATGTCAGCTCTGCTGATGTACTGTGGGTTCATAGCTGCAATCTGCATAGCAACATTCTTGAGTGCTTCCTTAGCAGCATCATCGTTTGCACCGTTGCCAGCTACGATAACACCGATTCTACCATTGCCATGTAAGTAATCAACTACTACATCGCCTGTAACCTTCTCAAATCTACGGAATGATAACTTCTCGCCGATTGTTGCAGTCTTGTCAACAAGCTCTTCCTTAAGGCCATTCTCACCAAGAAGTGCCTCAACATCCTCGCCATCCTTGCCACCAACAAGTGATGAAGCAAGTGCCTGATCAGCTATCTGCTGAACAAATGTCTGGAATATCTCATTCTTAGCAACGAAATCTGTCTCTGAGTTAACCTCAACAACAACACCTGTTGTATCGTTAACTGCTGCACGGCAGATACCCTCTGCTGCGATTCTGCTTGCCTTCTTCTCAGCCTTAACTGCACCGCTCTTACGAAGTACATCTACTGCTGCTTCCATATTACCATCAGTCTCTGCAAGTGCCTTCTTGCAATCCATCATACCGGCACCTGTGAGCTCTCTTAACTCTTTAACCTGAGCTGCTGTGATTGCCATTTTATTTTACCTCCAAATTTGAATATTGACATATCATAATAATGGTTATGTCGTTTTATTAAAGCTTTTTCAGCCTGTATATGTCTCTTTAAAAGTCACGGGATAATACTTTTTATATTACCCCGTTACCTTTTATAATCATTTATTAATTATAATCAATGATGATCAATATCAACTACAGATTACTCCTCTGCAGCCTCCTCAGCCTCTGCCTCATCTACTGAATCAGCATCAACACCCTGCTGAGCCTCGATAACAGCGTCTGCCATCTTTGAAACGATAAGCTTTACAGCTCTGATAGCGTCGTCGTTACCAGGGATTACATAGTCAAGCTCCTCTGGATCACAGTTTGTATCAGCGATACCAACAAGCTTAATTCCAAGTGACTGAGCCTCCTGGATACATATTCTCTCCTTCTTAGGATCAACAACGAAGATCATGTCTGGGATTCTCTTCATGTTCTTGATACCGCCAAGATTCTTCTCGAGCTTCTCCATCTCCTTCTTGATCTGGATAACTTCCTTCTTAGGGAGAACGTCAAATGTACCGTCCTGCTCCATCTCCTCGTACTTCTTAAGAGTAGCGATTCTTGTCTGGATTGTCTTGAAGTTTGTAAGCATACCTCCAAGCCATCTCTCATTTACATAGTACATACCGCAACGCTCTGCCTCGCTCTTGATTGAGTCCTGAGCCTGCTTCTTTGTACCAACGAAAAGGATTGTTCCACCGTTTGCAACACAATCACCGATTGCATTGTAAGCATCGTCAACCATTCCTACTGACTTCTGAAGATCGATGATGTAGATACCATTACGCTCTGTGTAGATGTATGGCTTCATCTTAGGGTTCCATCTTCTTGTCTGGTGTCCGAAATGTACACCTGCCTCTAATAACTGCTTCATTGAAATAACGCTCATTTTTTCTACCTCCATGGTTAAAATCTTCTGCCGGCATCAACTCTTTGGACCACCCGAGCACAGGCACCACGCCAACTATCAACCAGCATGTATATTTGTTATGCGCACTCACGCAATCGACATTGTAACACAAAAAAAAAGTGCATTCAAGCACTTTTTTCTTGTGTTTTATATATTTTTATTTACTGATGACCTAAAAGGATCCACACTATTCCGCCATTTGTCTCATTTCCGGTAAATGTGTATGTTCCAGGTACAAGACTCTCAGAATATCCCGATCTGAGAAGCCAGTCGTAATACTCATCTGCATCCCTGATGCCTATCTGTCCAAGCAACTGGCATATCTCGTATGCTGATGTGCCGGCTCCAAATGTGATCTCCCCGCCGCCATTGTCATACTTGATGGCACTCGCTTTCACAGCCTCTGTCGCCGCCTCGGTAGTCTTATTTGTGCTGCTTCCTGAACCGGTCTGCGAATTCTTATCCTCTGTATAGCCGTTGTCCTTGGCAGATGGAACTCTCTCTGTCTTATCAGAAAGACCTCCGTTGTTATCTGTTGTGCCGGTTCCATTTGACTTGTCGGAGCTTCCGGTCGTACCACTGTTGCTTCCGCTGCCGCTCTCTGCATCGCTCTTGCCATTTTCTGACTTGCCTGTCTCTGTTGTAGTCTTATCGGCATTGGCACTCTTTTCCGTGGTTACTTTCTCTGTCGTTGTCTTTTCTGTCGTCTTATCCTCGGTCTTCTTCTCTGTTGTTGTCTCTGTGGAAGAATCCTCTGTGCTCTTATCCTGCTGCTGACTTACGACCGCCGTCTTGCCCTGACCTGAATCAGTTTTTCCGGCATTTCCAAAATTAAACGCAACAGTCATGGTAAGTGCTCCTATCACCAGCCCTGTACCAAGGCCTCTGAAATAACTTTTTTTATACATAGCTTACCTCCCGGACTGATTACTGTTTGTCAGCCTCATTGATCTTGTCTATCATAACCTTAGCCTCTCCAACTCCTATTCCAAGTTTGTTTGCGATCTCCATGATGCTGAGTCCCTTCTTGTGCAGATCTGCAACCTGTGACTCTACATCTGTGCCTTCATCCCATATATCAACAACCTTGTTCTGAGCGGCTTTCTTCTTTTTTCTCTTCTTTGAACGATTGTTTCTAGATCTGGCAGCATTGTTATTCTCAGCGATCGCTGCGGCTGCCTTCTCAGGATTTTCAGCCTCTACCACTGTAAATGCACTGTCTGTTACCGGTGCATTCTCCACACTGACTGCTTTCTCGGCAGCCTCTGCATCTGCAACAGCCTCAGTGCTGCTCTCTGACTCGGTATTCTCTTTCTGCGCTTCACCCTCGGATGTATCCGACTTATAATTGTCAGCGATACCGTCTGTCTTTACGTCATCTGCTGCTTCAGCATCAGCTTTAGTCTCAGCTCCATCTGCTGTCTCTGTCTTATCTGCTGCCTGAGAATCATTTTCTGACTGAGCTTTCTCTGCATCCGGCTCAGTCTTCTCTGATCCGTTATCTGCCTCCGCAGGCTCTGACTCGGAAGTCTCTACAGTCTCAGGCTCATCGTATGTCACAGGCTCTTTCTCGCTGGTGTCATCCGGATCATATGCCTCGTATGCATCCTTAAGGCTCTGGTTGATGTAATCTATCATCTGCTTCTTGGCCTTCTCTGACAACTGTTTCTCACAAGCCTCAAGCTCTGTCTGCATCTTCTTCTTTGCAGCCTCTATACCCTCCTCGTATGCCTTGACTGCATCATCTATCTTCTTCTGGGTATCAGCCTGGGCTGTCTCATTTGCCTTGACTGTGCCGGCTCTGAATTCATCCAGCTCCTTCCTTGTGCTGTCCATGAGCTCACTCATTTCCTTCTTTGAACTCTCTCTCATCTCAGCAAGCTCTTTTTTCGATGACTCCCTGACCTCATCAAGGCCCTTTTTCATGTCTGATTTCACAGCTTCGCCCTGTTTCTTCAGCTCATTCTTCTTCTTCTCTACAAGGCTGTCACAATACTCATCAAGCTTCTTCTCCAGATTCTCCCTGCTTTCATCCATCACAGAATTCTCTGTATTCTCTTTTGGACCGTCAGTGAGGAAAAAGCTTACTATCACTATCGCTACACCTACTATCAATGTCACTATTGCCGGTATCATATACGTCTCTCCTTTTCGATATATTTATAATTCTGTTCTCAGGCATTCTTCAGTTCATCAAACACCACATCATTCAGCACTTTTATGTACGTGCCCTTCATTCCCGATGATCTCGCCTCGATAACACCTGCGCTCTCAAACTTTCTGAGTGCGTTCACTATAACCGATCTTGTTATGCCTACCCTGTCTGCGACCTTGCTTGCCACCAGTATTCCCTCTTCTCCGTCAAGCTCGGAAAAAATGTGTTTGATCGCCTGCAGCTCTGAAAACGACAGAGTGTTGATCGCTGATCTCACTATGGCCAGCTTGCGGTTCTCCTCAGCATTCTCCTCATTGAGCGCCCGCATCATCTCAAGTCCCACAACGGTGGTTCCATATTCGCCAAGAATGATGTCATCTATATCGTACTCAGTCTGAAGTCTGTACAGAAACAGAGTTCCAAGTCTCTCTCCTGCTATATCAATAGGAAGGAGCAGACCATGATACTTGTCTATATCCTTTCCATCAAATCCAAGTGTCGTCAGATTAACATTCTCCTTAGTGGACAGGACGAGAAGAAGACGTTCGTTGAGCATGTTGTCTATGAGACTTCCTACCTTACCCTCAATGAGCTCATGGATCTCCGGAATATCCTCTCTGTTCTTGAGTCCGAGTATCTTGCCCTTCTTGCTTATTACCATCACGTTTGAAGCAAGAATGTCGCTGAGCACATCACAAATGTCATTAAAAACAACCTTATGTGAATTGTTATTGTGCAATAACTTGTTGATTTTTCGTGTTTTATCTAACAATTGTACACTCATAAGTTATCCTCCATTTTTTTATGTAACAAAAAGTATCTTTTGCTCGAAATATTATGACTATTTGTGATTCTACCACAACAAGATTGACATAACAACCATATTTTATGTAAAGTTGTCCTAAAAACAAAGATTTAAGAAAGTGTTGATTTTACTGGATTTTTCAGCCACAACATATAGTGGTCAGTCTTTTTTTCGACACAATTTTAATAATTATGACAACCATACACTTCTTTTAATTTTTCTACAATTCAACAAAAAAACAGACAAATTCACTAATTGTCTCCAATTAGGAATCTGTCTGTCACATATCTTATATCTTAATTATTTATCAGCAGTCTCCGCCGCCTTGTTGTTGCAGGTATAACCACACTCCTGATCTGAGCATACCAGCTTATTGCCCTTTACTATCATGTACTTTCCACATTCAGGACATTTCTCATTGCTTGGCATTGCCCATGACATGAAATCACACTCAGGTGCATTGATACATCCATAGTATCTTCTGCCCTTTCTCGTCGTCTTGATGACCACGTCTCCGCCACACTTAGGACAGGTAACACCTATCTTCTCGTAGAACGGCTTTGTAAATCTGCACTCAGGGAATCCAGGACACGCCAGGAATTTGCCGTGAGGACCATACTTGATGACCATGTTTCGTCCGCACACGTCACACACTTCCTCGGACACCTCATCCTCTATCTTGATGGACTCAAGTTCTGCCTCCGCCTTCTTCACCGCCTCGTCGAGATCCGGATAGAAATTGCGGACAACCACTTTCCAGTCCACGGTTCCCTCTCCTATCTTATCGAGAAGGGACTCCATGTTAGCCGTGAAATTCACATCTATGATAACCGGGAACGCCTGCTCCATGCTCTGGTTAACCGCATCACCTATGGCTGTCACATATAACTTCTTCTGTTCCTTCGTTATATATCTTCTCGCAAGTATGGTCGATATGGTTGGAGCATAGGTACTTGGTCTTCCAATTCCAAGCTCCTCCAATGTCTTGACAAGCAATGCCTCTGTATATCTTGCAGGCGGCTGTGTAAAATGCTGTTTCTCCTCAAGGCCGTCAAGCTCCAGCACATCGCCCTCAGCAAGATTGTTGATTCCCGCAACTGTCTCTCCTCTGTCATTGTCCAGATTGTATACAGCAAGGAATCCGTCAAATGCTATCTTTGATGCGGATGTCTGGAATGTCGCATCGCCGCAGCTTACCTTTACACTCTTGACAGAATATACCGCCCCCGCCATCTGGCTTGCAAGGAAACGATTATATATGAGCTGATACAGTCTGAACTGATCCCTTGAGAGCTGTTCCTTTACCATGACCGGTGACAGAGTCACATCTGTAGGTCTGATAGCCTCATGAGCATCCTGTATCTTCTTGTCTGTCTTGGCGCGTCCATTTGAATCGCCAATATATATCTCACCGAAATTGTCCGTTATATATTTGTCAGCAGCAGCAACTGCTTCCTCTGATATTCTAGTGGAATCTGTTCTCAGGTATGTTATGAGACCTATCGTTCCACGGCCCTTGATATCAACTCCCTCATAGAGCTGCTGTGCGATCCTCATCGTCTTGGATGTCGCAAAATTGAGCTTCGATGAAGCCTCCTGCTGCAACGTACTTGTTGTAAATGGCAGCGGTGCCTTCTTGTTTCTCTCACTCTCTTTTATGGACTTTACAACGTACTCTCCATCTTGAAGACCGCTGAGTATCTCATCGAGGGCCGCTCTGCCTGATATCTCTTCCTTATTCTTACCATCTCCGGTAAACTTGAACGTGATAGGCTTCTTGAGCTTGCCGCCGGTCAGATTCGCGTCCAGTGTCCAGTATTCCTGCGGGATAAAATCATTTATCTCCTTCTCCCTGTCACACACGAGCTTGAGTGCAACAGACTGTACACGTCCGGCAGAAAGACCTCTCTTGATCTTTGCCCAGAGAACCGGGCTGATCTTGTAACCAACAAGTCTGTCGAGCACTCGTCTCGCCTGCTGGGCATCCACAAGGTTCATATCTATGTCCCTTGCCTGCTTTATAGAATTCTTTACCGCATTCTTTGTAATCTCATTGAACGTAATTCTCTTGTAATCCTTATTCTCCAGCTTAAGTGCTTTCATCAAATGATAGGATATAGCCTCTCCCTCACGGTCCGGGTCAGTTGCGAGATAGATCTTGTCGGCCTTCTTAACCGCTTTTCTCAGAGCGGCAAGAATATCACCTTTACCCCTTATAGTGATATATTTGGGCTCGAAATCATTATCAACGTCTATTCCCATCTGACTCTTTGGCAGATCTCTCACATGGCCATTCGAAGCAATCACCTCATAGTTTGATCCAAGAAACTTTTTTATTGTCTTAGCTTTAGCTGGAGACTCAACAATAACAAGATTTTTTGCCATAGCTATCTGTCCTTTCTGTAGGTTTCCTGTAATTCTTATCATCCCAGAGCATCTTCCGACAGTGTTCATTTTCATGGTCAGGCTCTGACATAATAATTTCTTACCAACTGTTTTATCAATCTTTTCTGTTCTAATTCATACAATATCTGAGTCACCTCAGACACTGAAATCCCAGTCTCGAAGCATATATCATCTATATGCCTTGATTCCAAACGTACACAACTATACACTTTTTTCTCTGCAGGCGCAAGTAAATTTTTGTTAAACGCCTTTGATTCAGCTCGGTTTATGCCCATTTCATCAAGTATATCCTCCACCTGTGTGACACACACCGCCCCCATTCTGATAAGTCCGTTACAGCCTCTGCTGCCCGAATCCGTGATCCTCCCGGGAACAGCATACACTTCCCGCCCCTGCTCCAGCGCCTGGTCCGCAGTGATCAGAGAACCGCTTTTTTCCCTCGCCTCAACGATGAGCACACCGGACGAAAGTCCACTGATTATCCTGTTCCTGTACGGGAATCTGAAAGCATCCGGTCTTATGTCAAGCCCACATTCCGACAGCACTACTCCGCCGCCATTTCTTATGTCGTGATATATATCATAGTTCTCCCTCGGATACGGAACATTTATACCACTTCCGAGCACAGCCACAGTCTTTCCTCCGGCCTTCATGGCAGCTCTGTGCGCAGCGCCATCTATTCCCAGTGCCATTCCACTGACTATAGTAACCCCTGATGCTGCAAGCTCCCCCGACAGCCTGTCGGCAGCTTCCCTTCCGTACACAGAGGCCTTTCTTGCCCCTACCACCGCAACCGCAGGGTCCAGATCCGCCAGCACATCCACATCCCCTGCTGCAAACAGAAGCATTGGGGGATCCGGTATATCATACAGCTTCCCGGGATACAGCTTATGTCCCGGATAAATATATGAAATATCATTTCTTCGAAGCTCCTCTGCATATGCCACAACTTTCCCGGCATCCCTGTATTCAAGGAATCCGTCAGCCTGAGCCTGTGTGAGTTCATCCCGAAGCTGTTCCTCAGAAGTGTTCCACAGTCCTCTTATACCTCCGTATTTCATGGCAACGTTCATCTTCACAGTGTGAGTCATCCTGCTTATCATCCCAAACCAGAGATAAAGTAATTCCTCCGTCATGTCACACACCTCCCTGAATGTCCGCATTTCTGAAGAACACCGCTTCTCTCATGTGTTTTATCCCGACCTCAGGATCTCCATCGAGATCCGCAATAGTCCTGGCTATCTTGAGTACCCTGTATGCTCCTCTCGCAGTCATATCCATATCGGCAAAACAGTTCTCCATGAAATTCTTTGCCTCGCCGTCAAGTACTACATATTTACTGCATAATGCCGAATCCATCTGGGAATTGAACCGTATATTTTCACCGCTGAACCTTTCACTCTGTATCCTCTGGGTCCTCAGCACACTCTCCCTCATTTCTGCTGAATTCTTCCCTGTCCGGCCACCAAATAACTGTCTGCAGTCCACCTTCCTAACATCCACATTTATATCTATCCTGTCAAGCAGAGGCTTGCTTATCCTGGCATTATAATTCCTGATCTGCCTGACCGTGCATGTACACCTGTTCATATCCGGGTACTGTCCGCAGGGGCATGGATTTCTCGCCGCAACCAGCATGAAGTCCGCAGGAAATCTGTATATTCCACCAAGCCTTGATATACTGACCTCACCGTCCTCAAGGGGCTGTCTCATGACCTCGAGCACGTTCCGGTTAAACTCCGGCAGCTCATCGAGAAACAGCACACCACCGTGTGCAAGACTTATCTCTCCTGGTCTCGGATTATGCCCGCCGCCGGACAGGGCATGCAGGGATATCGTATGATGAGGTGCCCGGAATGGACGGCGGTTTATTATATGACAGGATTCATCCAGAAGCCCCGCCACACTGTACACCTTCGTTATCTCTATACTCTCCTCAAGGCTGAGTCTCGGAAGTATCGTCGGGATACGTCTGGCTATCATGGATTTGCCTGCCCCGGCGGGGCCTGTCATGAGTATGTTGTGCATTCCCGCCGCGGCTATCTCCACTCCACGTTTAAGGGATTCATGCCCCATTACCTCAGAGAAATCCACTTCAGCTTCATCCCCTGACGTATCCAGCATGGCTTCTACATCAACATATTCAGGCTCTATGGTCTGTATACCACTCAAGTGATCGACCAGCTCTCCTATACTTGTGACCGGTATAACAGTCATCCCACGTATAATGGCGGCCTCCCTGGAATTCCCCGCCGGCACTATACAGCTCCTCACACCTTCGCTGTACGCAGAGTGAACTATGGACAGCACACCGCTCACCGTATTCACATGTCCATCAAGCCCCAGCTCTCCAAGGATAAGTATGTTCTTTATATTGTCTGTTGGAATAACGCCCATGGACGCCAGCATACCCGCTGCGATGGGCAGATCGAAGGCAGTGCCTTCCTTTCTGATATCCGCCGGAAAGAGATTGATCGTTATTCTCTTCGGAGGAATGTTGAAACCAGAATTGCGCAGTGCAGTCCGGACCCGTTCTCCTGCTTCCTTCACGCAGGAGGACAGGTATCCGACCATATTCATAACGGGAAGCCCATCGTGTATATCCGTCTCCACTGATATGAGCGTCCCGTCGATTCCCTGTACAAGTCCACTTAATACTTTACTATACATAAGCAAGTGCTCCTTCCCGCTCTGCCGAGCAGCCTCTCCATCGGAGCACATATTACACTAAAAAGGATATCCCATAATCAAACACAAGTCAAACTCCATTTTGTATACCTGTTTGGAATATCATATCCTTGACTTTTTCCTTTTTCTGCTGCCCTTAACCAGCTTCACCGAAGCCACCTTAAGCAGCACAAATGATGCTGCGAGATTCACACACACTGAGATCACGGCCATATGATCCACCACGAAATTCGTGTATTTACCGTATCCCGTCATGGTTTCCACCACAGATTCATTCTCGAGCAATCTGACGAAATTTTCTGCTATCCATATGGCAGGATTGACTGCATAGCAAACTGCCTTTCCCATCATATAAGCAGCATAACTGCTTCTTGAACCGTCCGACATATACATCATGGATTCAAAAACTTTTCCTATCGCACATGATAAAAACACAACAGTGGCTATAGTCACTATGGTTGATATGGCTGCCGACACAGAAGTTCTCTTCACGCAGGAGTAAAATATTCCGATACTACCAACGTATATATCTATAAAGAGAACCATTCCAAGGTATTTGAACAGTTCGTCCCAGCCCATTCCTCCAACTATGAATGCAACCGCCATAAACGGAAGAGTTGCTATGACATACATTGCCGTGGTGGCAACTGCCGACAGGAGCTTTCCGGCAACTATCGATATAGGTCTTACCGGAGTCGTCAGCATGATCTCAAGCGTCTGTCTCTCCCTCTCACCGGATATCGAGGTGGATGTGATTATCGGAACTATGAGTCCTATTATGCACAGCTCACACACCGCAAGCACAGGAAACATCTGTGCAATATTTGAATAATATACCTGATATGCTGAGCCTCTGCTCGTCATGAAGAGCATTCCGACAACCAGCGCAAACAGGCAGTTGATGAGTGTTATCGTCACGACCATTCTGGCACTTCTCGCATTTACCAGAATATCCTTCTTCAATATGGGATTAATAATTGTTCTTCGCGCCACGATTCTCACCTCCCGTAATCTTAAGGAACAGGGATTCCAGATCTTCCTTCTCCCTGAAAAACTGATGAACGTGCACACCGTTGTCCACAAGACTTCTGAGAAGCTCGGCGTCAGACTCCCTCGTGCCTGAATAATAGACAAGAATTTCTCCATCTTGTATACTTATGCGATCCACATTGAATCTTTCCTTCACAATGACAGATATCCTGTTGGCTGAGGCCTCCGCATCAAGTCCCAACATATATCCCTTTATCCTTACAGGAGGCATGTTCTTATCACCATTTACAATCTCATCCACGCTTCCGCTGGCCACTATCTTTCCGTGGTCTATGACACCTATACTCGTACACATCTCTGAAAGCTCCGGCAGAATATGCGAGCTTATCACAATGGTCTTGCCCATCTCCTTCAGATCACGCAGTATATTCTTCATATCATGTCTTGACCTTGGATCCAGACCCGAACTCGGCTCATCGAGCACCAGAAGCTCGGGATCATGTATGAGCGCTCTTGCTACACAGAGTCTCTGCTTCATACCTCTTGAAAGGCTGTCGACGAACTCGTCCTTTTTATCCTGAAGGGCGACAAGCTCCAGATATTTATCTGCGACATTCTCCACTTCCCGCTTGCTCATGCCGTACATGGAGCCATAAAAATCCATGTACTCCATGACCTTCAGATTGTCGTACACACCGAAAAAGTCAGGAACATATCCTATCTTCCGTTTCACATCCGCAGGTCTGCCAAGTGCGTCTACACCGTCTATGGTGACCTTTCCCGATGTGGCTTTAAGGAGTCCGCACATGATCCTCATGGTTGTCGTCTTACCGGCACCATTTGGTCCGACAAATCCGAATATCTCGCCCTTATCAATATGAAGGTTCATATGATCGAGCGCAACAAACTTTCCATATCTCTTGGTGAGTTCTTCTATATCAACCATTACCGGACACCTCCCCTCGCACTGATATGTGGAAGATAACTGTCCACATAATAATCTCCCTGCTGAGGAGATATAAATCTCATAGCCAGGCATCCGTCCGACATATATTTGTCAAGTTCCTGCCCCTTTATGATCGTCTGTCCATCGGCAAATACCGTGTCATATTCGCCGGTCTCTCTGTTGAGCATCTGCACTACGACCTTGTTCTTGCCGCTTCCCGTCTGAGTCTTATCGTATATCAGTTCCGTTATATCATCATTCTTGCCAAATCTGATGTTAACGTCCACGGTTTCAGAATACATCAACAGATCGTCATCACCATAATCTGATCCGCCGATTCCATTCTCATCCCTGTCATAAATGCTGTAATAATAAACTCCATCCACATCCTCATATTTTAGGGTATCTATGTCGTATACCATATAACTGCCATAATTTTCCGTATTGGCATCACTCATCATATCCGGATCCCGCTGTATGGTTCCCCACACAGCCACAACGCCGTCATCTGCAGCGAGTCTACTGTACTGGGCAAGCCGGAGCTGCATGTAATAATTTCTGGACCATTCCGCCGACGATTCATCATCTCCGAAATAATCCTCACCATACTTCTTCGTGTAATATGATCTCATTCCGTCAAGTATGGAGCCGCCGTCAAATTTGTGGGTATTCTTCCTGCTTATCCGTATGGTATCTCCCGCTCTCAGGACATCAGCAACGTAATAATATCCCTCGGACATGACCACAAGATTCTCCACATCGTACGAGGTGTCATTTGTCAATGTTCCCTCAAAGCCATCTGTATATAATGTCAAATTCTTCCGAATCCTTCCAATATCGTTGCTTCCAGCAAAGCTTGCATTAGCTGATATAGTGCCAAATGAACGATTGCTGTAATAATTCAGTGTAACGCCATCTTTTCCATCATTTTTTACCGCATTGAGATTGTCATAAAAGCTGGATCCCATGGAATCATCCATCTCGATGTTGGAATATTTGCTGTTGATGTCTATCTTGTATTGGCCTGATCTGCCGCCTATTATATATGAATATGCATCCTCCCGCTTGGTATCACCGCTTATATCCGCAGCCACAAATGTAAGTCCGATAGGCTTTGTAACTCTGTACTTGAGGCTTACCATATATATGGCACCTGTACCGATAATTGCACATACCGGGATAACTCCCCATATGAGCTCCTTCTTTTTGAGCCTGCTGAGGACGATGTACGCCACAGGACCACACACAATGATATATATGATCAGCACGAGCATAATGACAACAGGTGACGGGGTGCTTCTCTTGTTGGCTGCATTTGCCACATCATATCCATAATATGTGCCACCATAATACCAGCCTCCATCGATCCATTTCTGTGTCATATCCGTAAAGCCTGCCTCCAGAGCAGCCTGCGCCTGGGCAGTCTTATCCTTCTCATCCGTCTGTGCAAGCGAATACGGGAGCACCACTATCCTGCCATATCCCATATTCAGATAGGACCCATCTGAGCCGTCCAGCTCATGAACCTTCTGTGTGTCATTCACAGCGGAGACAAAATCGCCGTCAAAGCTGCTGAGTTCATTTTCACCTGACGATTTTGCCAGTATCATAGCTCCACCACTGTACACCCATTGTTTTATGGCAGCACTCTGCTTCTCTGACAATCCCGACAGATCATAATCATCCACCAACAGGTACTCTATAGCCTCCAGTCCCTCCTCGGACTCAGGAATGTCTGAGGGTGATAATGCAACAGTCTCTACCTTTGCATTATCATACACATTGTCCATGGAGACATCCTCTATATAAGACATGGCATCCTGTCTGTCACTCATCACGCCCACCGCAACTACCATATCATTGCCCTCTATACTCAGTGAATCCCGCTCTGAGTACACCAGCTCTCCGTCACTGTCCTTGATCTCAACCTTTGCTATACCGGAGCCCATATTATCGACACAGAATTCCAGCTCTGTATTTTCTCCTGCCTTTAATTCCACATCTCTGGCATATGTCATATTCTTCGTGCCAAAGCCTTCGGAATAGCTCGTCTGTACAGACACATTTCCCGCAAAATCTGTGTCGCACACAATATCCAGCCTGATAACACTGCCTCTGTCATTTACCGCATATCCATTGAGTCCATACTTTAGCTGTATATCAAAATCAGGGTTATTTTCAATTATCCTCTGTTCAACCCGTCCATATGCACTATCTGTGTTCGTTTCCGCCATAGCTGGACAGATCATACCTCCAAGCAGCATAAGTGCAACCGCACCGCCACACGCAAGTTTCGCCGATCTGATCATAAGTCTTTCCTTCCAATTTGACTTTATTTTTTACACTAAACTTATAATAAATTCTGCTGGTAAATAACGCAACTTACACTTTCGTAAGGACACGTCAAAGCTCTTCCGGCATTCCCCGGCCGCGCAAAAAAAGCTCCCCGGATACATCAAATATCATGTATTCAGGGAGCTGCTCAACTCTTAACTGAAATATACTACCTCTTCATCAGGCGCACTTGTGAGCGTGACCTTCTCTGCTGTGAGAACAGGTCCTTCACCTTCAAAATCTGGGTAATACTCGTAGCCTATCTTGGCTGTGACATCAACCCACTGTCTGTCCACAAGATTCTTAGCACCCTGATAATAGCACTTGAATCCGACAAACTGGATATCCTCAACACAGCATGTCATGGCGAATCTTCCAGGAACAAATGCATTGCTGCCGTACTGCTTAGGTCTAAATACCATGGCCTTGAAGTGGATCTTCTTGCCGTCGTATCTCTCTTTCATGTCAGATGCATCCACATACCAGATACCGAAATCGTCATCCGGCAGTTCTATCACATCTGCGCTCACATCGTATGGCAGATCCTCAGGTTCATTTGTCTCAGGTGCAATGGAGCCATCTTTCATCTCAAAGATGATCTGTGCTCTTCTGTTCACCGCCTTGATGGATCTTCTCCACTCAGGTATCTTGGAATTCTCATCACACCTGTTGAAGATGACCATGTCCGCACTGTTGAACTGCTCAACCATGGTTGCCTTCATGTTCTGTGAGTACACATCGTATGTCTCCGCATTCACAAATGAGATAACCTGGACAACCGTCCATCCCTTTGGAACCCTTATCTCAAATATCTTATCGAGCTTCCACATACCATTGTACTCGATCATGACCTGTTCCGGATTGTATTTGTCCTGAAGGTCAAGGAGATGGTCTGTGGTGAGCTGATCTTCCTCTATGAACTCTGTATATATATTAGCCTTCTTCAGAGCCTCAAGATCATACTCCTCCTCTCCGTCCTCACAGACGAGAAGAAGTGTCTTGGCTCCACCTGTAAAGCCTCTGTCCATCAGGGTCTCCTTGGCAAATGTTGTCTTACCGCTCTCAAGGAATCCCATGAACACATATACAGGTATCTCTTTATTCTGACGTCCCATCATATTAACTCCTTATCATAGAACAACCTGCTTAAACCTCGAACAATTCTGCAAGGTCGTCCTCCTTAAGCTTGCTTCCTATTACGCAAAGCTTACCAGTGATGTCAGCCTTGCCCTTTCTGATCTCGAACTCGCCTGGTACAAGATCAAAGTACAGCCACTCACCTGCATCGCTAGGAACGATACCCTTTGCTCTGAGGATAACACCGTACTTCTCTGTGTCAGCCAGAGTGTCAAGGATCTCTCTGAGCTTGTCCTCATTGTACTTGTGAGGAGTCTCCTTGCCCCAGCTTGTAAATACCTCATCTGCGTGATGATGGTGGTGATCGTGGTCATGGCAGCCACATGTGCACTCATCGCCATGGTCGTGATCATGATGATGATCGTGGTCATCGTGGTCGTGGTGATGCTCGTGCTCGTCGTGATCGTGGTGATGCTCGTGCTCATCGTGGTCGTGATGATGCTCATGGTCGTGATGATGGTCATGGTCGTGACAGCCACATGTGCACTCATCGCCGTGGTCATGGTCATGATCATGTCCCTTCTTGGCCTCATCCATCATAGTCTCCTCAAGAGACTTGTAGTTCTGCATAGCCTCTCTGATGGCTGCTCCATCGATCTCATCCCATGGAGTTGTGATGATGGTTGCATGATCGTTCTTCTCTCTGATCATGGCTACAGCCTTCTCGATCTTATCCTGTGTGGTTGTCTGTGTTCTGCTCAGGATGATAGTGTTGGCACTCTCGATCTGGTTATTGAAGAACTCACCGAAGTTCTTCATATATATCTTAACCTTTGACACATCGGCAACTGTTGTGTAGCTGTCGAGCTCAACATCAAGATTGCCTGATACATCCTTTACTGCCTTGATAACATCAGACAGCTTACCAACTCCTGATGGCTCAATGATGATCCTGTCAGGTGTGTAATCTGTGATAACCTGCTTAAGTGCAGTACCGAAATCTCCGACCAGTGAACAACAGATACAACCTGAGTTCATCTCTGTGATCTGAACGCCGGCATCCTTCAGGAAACCGCCATCGATTCCTATCTCACCAAACTCGTTCTCTATGAGAACCAGCTTCTCGCCCTTAAATGCCTGCTCA
The DNA here is from genome assembly GCF_003461545.1 of Coprococcus sp. AF16-22. Taxonomy (NCBI): domain Bacteria; kingdom Bacillati; phylum Bacillota; class Clostridia; order Lachnospirales; family Lachnospiraceae; genus Coprococcus; species Coprococcus sp. AF16-22. The sequence continues at coordinate 213,050 of NZ_QTXH01000004.1, read as the reverse complement.
ATAAGTTTCTTGATCAACGTTGTCTTACCGGCCCCAAGGAAGCCTGAGATAATATCAATCTTTGTCATATCAATCACTCCTTAAACAAATTTATATTAAGACTGTGCAGTAAATACACAGTCTTTGATACCTACATCCACATGATTATACTCGATTGCCTTTATTTTTGCAAGAAATCAAGCATTTTATGTGTGTTAATGAACTATTGTCTCATGTGCACATCCACCTGATTGAACGGAATCTCTATGCCGTTCTCATCAAATGCCTTCTTGAGCTTCCACATGGCATCCCACTTGGCATCGAAAAACTTCTCTATCGTCGCATAGAACTTCACATACATATTGATACCGCTGTCAGCAAATTCATCTATATAGAAGAGAACCTGCTCATCCTTAAGGAAACCGTCAACATCTTTTATGGTCTCAAGTGTGACTCTCTTGACCTTCTCCATATCGGAGTCATACGCAACGGAAAATGGTATCTCCACTCTCCTCATATCGTGCTCAGTCACATTCACAAGGGATGTATTGGATATGTTACCATTCGGTATGACGACTGATTTGTTGTCGAGGGTTATAAGTCTTGTATAGAATATATCTATGGACACTACTGTTCCCTCACAGTGGGTATTGTTCTCCACTATATAATCTCCGACCCTGAATGGCTTCAGTATGAGTATCAGCAGCCCGCCCGCAAGATTTGACAGACTTCCCTGGAGTGCAAGTCCAAGGGTAACGCCTGCTGTACCGAGTATGGTTATGAATGATGTGATCTGAAATCCCACGATACTCGCCGCAGTGAGCACGATCAAAACATTCATGACGATCTTGACCGCCGATATGAAAAATCCTGCAACACTCGGATCAAGCTTTGATCTCTCGAAGCTCTTCCTGAGTATCTTGAGCAGAAGTTTCACCAGCTTGAAGCAGACAACCATGAATATGACCGCCACTACAATACTGCCCAGCTTGGACATGCACCAGTCTGTAAGCTTCTGGATATATTGTCCTATGATGCTCACCTGATCCGTTGCCTCCTTCACAGCATCCCCGACCACACTCTCTGTGGTCGCAGTATCAGCCGCCATGTTATACAGATCACCAATCAATAGCATAAATGTCTATTCCTCCTATTTTACATGGGCAAACACTGCAAATGACAGTGCAGGAGCACTCACTTCTATCACGCCATCCGCAGCAGTCTCATATCCTTTGTTATTGTTGCCCTCGCCTCCGTATTTCAGGTTATCACTTGAGAAGATCTCTCTGTACTTTCCATCCGTCTCAACCGGAAGCTTATATCCTGTCACATTTTTAAGTCCGAAGTTGCAGACAATATACACATCATCTGCGACATCCAAACCATGTCTTACAAATGATATTACCTGTCCCTTCTCCTGTATATCAAGTGCACTGCCGGCAAGGTCCCTGCCATCACCGCACAGAGCATTCTTTGTATCGTATAATTTGTTGAGTTCCTTTATATATTTCTGAAAATAGCTGTTTGCATCGAACTCAAGAACCGACCAGTCGATCTGGGTTCTTCCGTCAAACCCGGCAAATCCGCCTAATTCCTGTCCCATAAACGTCAGCTTTCTTCCCGGTAGTGACATGGTGAGACCAAACAGAAGTCTGAGATCAGCATACTTGTCCTCATAGCCACCCGACATCTTGGATGCGTAACTTCCACGCTCATATGCAACCTCATCATGGCTGAGCGCCCATACGGTATCATCCTTCTCATCAAATGGTATACCACATGTATAATCCGTAAAGCTTCCTCTGTTCACAGGAGGTATCATCATGAAATCTGTCACTCTGGACACAGCCTCATTATTCCACCTGAGATCTGTCATAACATCATCACCTGCAGTACCGAGGTTTGTTCTCAGCGCTCTGATAAGCTCCTCATCCTCCAGCCTTACTCCGTCCAGATGATATGTATCTATCCAATATGCGATACAATCCACATCCCTCACAGATACCATATCCATGATAACGCCTATTCCCTTGCTGTGGAAATGATCGACCATGGCCATGAACTCCGTAGGTGATCCAAATCTCGATGTCGGAGCGAACATTCCCACGGTATCATAACCCCAGCCATTGTCATCTCTATATTCCATAAGTGGCATAAACTGTATGTAGTTGTATCCCATATTCTTCACGTACATGGCAGCCTCTTTGCCAAATTCGAGATAGTTAAGAGGATATCCATCTGAGTTTCTCTTCCATGTCGGCATGTGGACCTCATATATATTTACCGGGGCAGATACACTGCCTCTCTTCTTCATATATGAAGAGTCTGACCAGCTATACTCAAGCTTTGCAAGTACCGACGCATTTCCCGGTGCCACCTCATAAACCTCAGCGTAAGGGTCTGCAAATATATCTGTATTTCCATCTCTGTATAATGCCTCGAATTTGTATCTGGTATTCATGAGATCGCCCGGAATGAACAGCTCAAACATATCAGTGTAGTCAATCCTTCTCATAGGATTCACGCGTCCATCCCATCCGTTGAAATCTCCGACCACACTGACCCTGGTTGCCCCCGGCATATTCATGCAGAACGATACACCATGTACACCATCGAGCGTGATCTGTCTTGCTCCAAACAGATCCTTTACATGGAAATCCGACAATATTCCATCGTCTCCATTTACCACCTTCATGACATTGACCGGATCCACGCTGTATCCGAATGAATACGGATCATAGAATTCAGCCGCCTGCTCGCCTTCTGTTATGAGCTTATATGCAAATGCCCCGCTATCCTCGATCTTCACTGTAAAAAATCCCTGTGAACCTATCTCGGTCATAGGATATTTAAATATCGGCTCGCCCGTTTCTTCATTTATCCTGAGAACAAACGCAGCCGTAGCCCTCGGAAGGTATGCATTTACATAGCAGTCATTAAGACACTGGTGCATACCAAGAATATGATGAGGGTTGCCATGCGTACCCCTTGTTATCGCTGCAACCTCATCTGATTTCAATACAAATATCTCCATAAAACCCCTTCTCCTAATGTTAGTCTATCTTGTGTATAAATATTCCGCTTCTGAGCTTTGGCTCAAACCACGTTGACTTTGGAGGCATGAGAAGTCCCGCATCTGCAATGTCGAACAGTTCAGTGATGGATGTCGGATACATCGAGAATGCAACCGCCATTCCTCCATCCACCAGACGCTCAAGCTCTGCAAGTCCTCTGATTCCACCTACGAACATGATCCTCTGATCAGTTCTCGGATCCTGTATTCCAAGTATCGGTGCAAGCACATTGTCCTGAAGTACCGATACGTCAAGTCTGCCCACGACATCATCCGGAACAATACCTTCTCTGACATCCAGTCTGTACCAGCTTCCATCCATGTACATTCCCACCTGTCCTTTGACCTGTGGTTCCACCGGAACATCACTGGCTGTCACATCAAATATCTTTGAAACCTCATCCATGAATTCCTGCTTGTCATGTCCGTTGAGATCCTTTACCACTCTGTTGTACGGCATGATCATAAGCTGGTCATGAGGGAAAAGTACAGAGAGGAAATAATTGAATTCCTCGTCCCCGGTATATCCCGGATTCTTCTCTCTCATATGGATTCCCGCCTTGACGGCCGATGCCGCCCTGTGGTGTCCATCCGCTATATAGATATCGTCCACTCCTTCAAATGCAGCTCTGATGGTGTCTATATCTTCCTGGCCATCTATTATCCATACGTTGTGAGTGATCCCGTCAGGTGATGTGAAGCCGTACAACTTATCACCCTTCTTCACTCTATCGATGATCTCGTCAACCTTATCTATCGCTCTGTACGCAAGGAATATAGGTCCCGTCTGTGCTCCGCATGCCTCGACATGCTTTATTCTGTCTATCTCCTTGTCCTCTCTGGTATTCTCATGCTTCTTGATGACTCCATTCATATAGTCATCTATAGAAGAACATGCCACGAGTCCTGTCTGATGCCGGCCATCCATGATAAGCTCATAAATATAATAGACTGGTCTGCGCTCCATGATATATGTTCCATCATCTATCATGCCCTGAAGCAGCTGACCAGCCTTATCATATACACATGGAGCATATGTATCCACATCTGGTCCAAAGGATGTCTCTGCTCTGTCCACTTTCAAAAATGATAATGGTTCGCGCTTGACCTCTATCTCTGCTTCCTGACGGTTATACACATCGTATGGCAAGGCAGCTACTCTGCCTGCAACATCTGGTCTCGGTCTATAGGCTCTAAAACTTCTGATTGTTGCCATATTCTCTACTCCTGTCATAAATATTTTATTGTATGTGCCAATTAACCTCTTACAGCCTTGACAACCTTCTTGATCGAATCCTCATATTCCTCCTCTGATGAGTTCTCGAAAATGAAGAGATCCTTGATGTTTGTAGGCGGATTGAAGTTCTGGCTGTTGATGTACTCATCCCAGTGCTCAAGCTTCCATGTATCCCTGTCTGAAGCTCTCTTGATCATTCTCTCATGACATACATCTTTTCTTGTATTTACCCAGATAACGAAGAGCTCTGCATCTTTCTCTGCAAGCTTAGCGCGAAGATTGTCAAGATACTCATCATCTCTGATCTCCTCTGTAAACGGAGCATTGATGAGAACTGTATCATTGTAATCCAATGCCTCAAATGCAAGATCCAGCACACAGTAATACTCGTAATCTCTGATCTCCTTCTGGAAGAAATCTGATGAACGGTTGTACTCCTGTCCGGCAACCACAAATATCTGCTTTGAAAGCACGATAAGTGTATCCTTGTCAAGGTATACACAATTGTGAAGTGCCTTTGCAACCTGCTTTGAAATAAATGTCTTTCCACATGCTGGTGGTGATGTAACTAAAATAAGCTTCTTCATATCTATAAATGCCTCCATGTAAATGAAATCAATTTTTCTAATAGTTTATCACAATTGCTATTTGCTTACAACATTTTTTAACGTTAAATAAAAATAAAGAACAGCAAAGAACAATATACGTAAAAAACCGTCAGACCTGTTTTGCAGGCCTGACGATTAAGATCATATATTCCAACTATATGTTGTTATATTTTATTTTACTATGATTGTACACTTTGCGTACTTACCACTGCCATCCTTAGCCTTACATTTAATTACCACACGGCCCTTCTTCTTACCTACTACTGTTCCACTTGTTGTTACGGTAGCTATCTTCTTATTTGAAGAAACCCAGATAACTGCCTTGTTGTTTGCAGTTGCAGGACCTACTGTTGCCCTGAGTGTTATCTTTCCCTTTCTCTTTATGGTTGCTGTCTTCTTGTTTAACTTGATCGAAGAAACCATAATAACTGAATTGATTGTACACTTGGCAGTAATATTGCTTCCGTCCTTTGATTTACATGTGATAACTGCCGAACCCTTTCTAACAGCCTTGACAACTCCTGTTGACGAAACTGTTGCAACCTTGGTGTTCGATGATGACCATGTAACCGCCTTATTGTTTGCCGCTGCAGGACCTACAGTTGCCTTGAGTGTGAATGTAGCACCCTTCTTGATAGTCTTGTTTGTTGCATTGAGCTTGATGGATGTTACAGGCTGTGAAACCGTAACAGTACACTTTGCAAGCTTGCCGCTTCCATCCTTAGCCTTACATGTGATAACTGCTGTTCCCTTTGATACTGCTTTGATCGTACCATTGTTTACTGTTGCTACCTTGCTGTTAGAAGTTGTCCACTCAACATTTCTGTTATTTGCGTTAGCAGGAGCTACAGTCGATGTTATTCTGCCCTGTTTACCCACAAACAGATTCAGTTTTGTCTGATTAAGTTTTATTCCTGTAACCGGCTGGTTAACTGTAAGTCTGAGAGCTGCCTTGGCCTTTCTTCCTTCAATGCCTTCGACAGCCTCGCATGTGATAGTCGCTGTACCACGGCCCTTAGCTACTATCTCACCGTTCTCATTTACTGTTGCAACTGCATCACTTGATGATGTCCACTTCAGTGCTGCACTGGCTGCATCCTCTGGATTGATAGTTGTATTTACTACAAATTTATCGCCAACATTTACTGTCTTGTTAGTCTCAGCAAGAACTATGGATGAAATCTGCTGAATAACAGTGACCTCACATGTCTTTGATATGTTACTTCCATCTCTTGCAGTACATGTTATTGTTGTTGTTCCGGCTTTAACACCTGTTATTGTTCCGTTTGATACTGTTGCAACACCCGGATCACTTGACTGCCATATAACATTTCTGTCATTTGCATCTTCTGGAAGTACGGTCTGCTTAACAGTTCCTCGTTCACCCACATACAGAGTGAGCTTCTCCTTGTCAAGTGTTATAGCACTTACATACTTCTTTACTGTAAGAGTGAATGATGTTGTTTTCTCACTTCCATCAACTGCTGTAGCTGTGATAACTGTGGTTCCTCTGTCGAGGGCTGTTATCAAACCATCCTTGTCAATGCTTGCAACACTCTCGTCTGATGATGCCCAGATGACTTCCTGATTCGATGCAGTTGCAGGAGATGCAGTAATTGTAACCTGCATCGTGTCACCTGCATATATGGTTGTCTTATCTCTGTTTATTCTAAGGCTTGTAACTCTCTGCTTTACTGTAATGTTGCAATCCACATACTCATCATCTGAAATTGAAAATCTGATAACAGCAGTTCCTGCTGATCTGGCAGTAACTGTAGCCTTTGTCTTATCTGTTGAACTATATGACACCGAAGCAACGTTTGTATCTGACGATGTCCACTTCAAATTCTTGTAAATACTTGCATCATCCGCATCGATAACAGCCTCAAGTGATACTGTTCTGCTTTCCGTATCTGCTCCGAGCAGCAATTCTGCACTGTTCATATTGAGAGTCAAACCTTTTACAGGCGGCTGTACAGTCACATGACACTTGCCGTACACCTGCTCAGTATCAACAGATGTACATATGATATCAGCTTCTCCCGGATTGACTGCCTTCACATTTCCCTCGGCATCGACCGTAGCAATGCTCTCATTTGATGATGACCATGCAACGCTCTGCTCCACTGCAGTATTTGGAGAAACCGTAGCAACGAGATTACTGCTTCCACCTGCAATGATCGTCATTCTAGACTGTGAAAGTGTCACGCTGTTTACTCTCTGTTCAACATTTACCTGAATTACTGTCTCTACATCAGGATTATCAGTTGATGTAAAATGAAGGAATGCGATTCCTGCACCTCTTGTTGTTATAGTCTTACTTGATGTATTAAACGACAAAACCTTATTGTTTTCTTTGCCATCCGCATCAGTCACCTTACAAGTGAATCCTGATATCTCTTTGGACGCAAGACCATCCTCGGTAACACACTTTACATCCAGCTTCTTAGAGCCATTTCTTGGATATGTTCCACAGTCCATGTTGATGACTGCGCCATTCTCGTATGTTATCTGGTTGCCTGCATCATCCTTCTCGTTCTGATCTACAAGATAAAGTCCGGTAACAGGCTTGTGACACTCCATATTCACATATCCTATAGCACGATCATTCAGCAGAATGTTAATCTGAGCTGTTCCCGCCGAAACACAGGTCAGTTCTCCTGTCTCCCTGTCTATCTGTGCAACTCTTTCATTTGACGAACTCCATGTTATGTTCTTATGTGGATTCTTTTCGTCATCCGTAGCTGTAAGTGTAGTCGTATCACCAACTCTGAAGCTGAGTGTAGAACTGTCTGACTTTACAACATTTCCATCAGTTGTATACCATACTGTGACCTTGAGCGGGTTAAGAATGTTGAGTGTGAACTTGACCTTCCCCATTCCTGCTCCTGTATAGTAATTGTATGTAATCTTCTCCGCATCCGGCTCCGCTGTAAATATATATCCATCAAGCTGTCCTCCGGTCACGGATGACGCCTCATTGCTGGCATCTATGCCCTGTATTCCTGCGTATCCTGTAGTATTCTTGTTTCGTTTATGAATTTCAACCCCATTATCATCTGTTAAAGGCTTGCCGTTGTTATCTACAGCAACAGGAAGTTCATAGTCATACCACGCCTTATGCAAACCATAGTCTTTTGAAAAATCGCTAAAATCATAATCATAGTTCGTAGTATCAAGTGTTATATCCCTGCTATTCCCACTGCAACTGAACACACCATCATCGCCATAAAGTTTAGGACACACTGATATATCTATGGCCACAAGATTGTTGTTGTCAATCTCAAGTTCTTTCAGGTCAGGATGACCATCAAGCTTTATACCCTGGATATTATTGTCTGAAATATAAAGCTTCTCCAATAAACTGTTTGATACTATATCAAGCTCTGCAAGAGAATTTGATGATGCGTCAAGATTAACCAGATTGGTGAGAGTAGATACATCAAGCTTATTTATGCCAGTATCCTTGACATAAAGCTCTCTAAGTGCTGTATTCGCAGTAAAATCCACCGCACCCAGAACATTGCTGCTGACATCAAGGTAGCTAAGACTTGTGTTCTTTGACACATCTATTGATGTAAGTCTCGTGTTAGAACAATCAAGTGTTGTAAGCGCCGGGGTATTGTCTATGTTCAGCTCAGCCACATAGCTATTTGAACAATCAAGCGAACCAAGGACTATATCACCGGATACGTCAAGCTTGGTAATTGACGAACGAACAACAACTCCACTGTCGCTCTTTGCTCCAGCACAATAAAGATTCTTAAGCTTCTCATGACCTGACACATCAAGGACAGGCAGTGAACGCATGCTGTCACAATAAAGTGTTGTAAGCTCCATGTTTGAGCCAAGATCAAGTGTTGATATGGTGGTTCCACTTACGCCAAGCACCTTAAGCCCCTTCATATTGCTGACATCTATCGATGAAAGGTTTGTTGAATTGGCATTGAGCAGTACAAGATTATTGTAATCAGCCAGAGATGTAAGGCTTGTGATCTTGTTTCCACTTATATCAAGATATGTAAGTTTCTCTGCACTTACCGGCAATGTCAGACTGTCTATTCTGTTACTTGAGACATCTATATATTCAAGATTCTCAAGATTCTCTATATCAAGATTCCTTATAGACTGCTCATTACAATCCAGCTTTGACAGATTGGTGAACAATTCTACGCCATTCAAACTTGATATAGCAGGAGAACACTTCGAAACATCTATAGATGTTACATTCGAGATCTCCGCATCTGACAGATAACCATTACTGTCTGTATCGAAATTACTCGACACATAGCTTCTAAACGACGAATCCGTAAACGTGTCAGCTATGGATACGCCATCATCCGCTGCATAAACCGGGCCAACACTGGCCAGTGACTGGACAATCATCGCTGCACTCACAGCCGCTGCCAGCCATCTCTTCCCTTTTCTCATAAAATACCTCCCTTAGTAATTCATGGTTTATTTACAATTAATCTAATTTTAGTATACCTGTTTGTGCAATGTCAACATAATGTTATCAATAATACTGCATAATATAACGCCATGCAAAACAAAAAAATTGCCGGAACATGTTCAATTCATAGCAGCAACATTATCCCGGCAAATCTTTATGATATTGTTAGCACAGACACTTCAAATATCCATATAATTTATTACTTCTTTGTGATATATCCCTTAGCCTTCAGAAGCTCTGCACAGAGAACTGCACCACCTGCAGCACCTCTTACAGTGTTGTGTGAAAGGCCAACGAACTTCCAGTCATATACTGAATCCTCACGGAGACGTCCAACGCTGATACCCATACCTTTCTCGAAGTCAACGTCCAGAGCAACCTGTGGTCTGTTGTCCTCCTCAAGGTACTGGATAAACTGCTTTGGTGCACTTGGAAGACCAAGCTCCTGAGGCGCGCCCTTGAAGCTTGTCATAGCCTCAATAAGCTGCTCCTTTGTAGGGTTCTTTCTGAACTTTACGAATACAGTTGCTGTATGTCCGTTGAGAACTGGGACTCTGATACACTGGCTTGTGATAGTGATTCCCTCTGCAGGAACGATCACACCATTCTCCTTGTCTACCTTACCCCAGATTCTGAGTGGCTCCTTCTCTGACTTCTCTTCCTCACCACCGATATATGGGATGATGTTGCCAAGCATCTCAGGCCAATCCTTGAATGTCTTACCTGCTCCTGAGATTGCCTGATATGTGCTTACGATAACCTCGTATGGCTCAAATGGCATCCATGCTGTAAGTACAGGTGCGTAACTCTGGATTGAGCAGTTAGGCTTAACTGCAACAAATCCTCTCTCTGTTCCAAGTCTCTTCTTCTGGAACTCGATAACCTCTGCATGGTCTGCATTGATCTCTGGAACCATCATAGGAACATCAGGAGTCCATCTGTGAGCTGAGTTGTTTGAAACTACAGGAGTCTCTGTCTTGGCATAAGCCTCCTCTATAGCCTTGATCTCATCCTTTGTCATATCTACTGCTGAGAATACAAAATCAACTGTGGCAGCAACCTTCTCTACCTCATTGACATTGTATACTACAAGCTTCTTAACTGCCTCTGGCATCGGTGTATCCATCTTCCATCTGTCACCAACTGCCTCTTCGTATGTCTTGCCTGCGCTTCTTGGGCTGGCTGCAACTGTAACGACCTCGAACCAAGGATGGTTCTCAAGAAGTGAGATAAATCTCTGACCTACCATACCTGTTGCGCCAAGGATACCTACCTTTAACTTGTCACTCATTTTTCTTCTCTCCTATTTATCTTTTATTACTTTATGACTCTTACCTTAACAACTCCCTCGATTGCTGAGAGTTCTGCGATGTCGTCTGCTGTTGGCTCTACACCGATATCAAGGATAGAATATGCGTAATCGCCCTTTGCCTTGCTGATCATTCCTGATACATTGCCGCCCTTCTTGGAGAATACTCCTGTGAACTGGGTGAGCATGTTAGGGATGTTCTTGTGGCAGATAGTAACTCTGGCTACATCACTGCACTGTCCCATGTTTACGTTTGGATAGTTTACAGAGTTCTTGATGTTTCCATCGTTGATGTATGCCTTGATCTCCTTACAAGCCATAACTGCACAATTGTCCTCTGACTCTGCTGTTGAAGCTCCAAGATGTGGGAATGCTACCACGTTCTTGTAACCTGCTATAGCTGGGTTAGGGAAGTCTGTCATATACTTTGCAACCTTGCCTGAGTCGAGTGCCGCCTTCATATCCTCATCGTTGACCAGTACATCTCTTGCGAAGTTGAGGATCTTCACGCCGTCCTTCATCAGTGCAAATGCATCTGCATTGATCATTCCCTTTGTGCTGTCAAGAGCTGGAACATGAACTGTTATATAATCACAGTCTCTGTAGATATCCTCTACATTTGTGATGTGCTTTACATCCTTTGAAAGTCCCCATGCTGCATCTACTGACACATATGGATCATATCCGTATACCTGCATGCCGAGCTTAAGCGCAACATTTGCAACCTTTGCTCCAATGGCACCAAGTCCGATTACACCGAGCTTCTTGCCAAGGATCTCATTGCCTGCGTAGTTCTTCTTCTGCTTCTCCACCATCTTGGCGATATCTGCCTCAGCGGCATTGTCCTTGACCCAGTTGTAACCGCCAACGAGATCTCTTGAAGCCATGAGGAGTGCTGCTACTACAAGCTCCTTAACACCATTTGCATTTGCTCCTGGTGTGTTAAATACTACGATACCCTTCTCAGCGCACTTATCAAGTGGAATGTTGTTGACACCTGCACCTGCACGGGCTACTGCCAGAAGGTTGTCTGACAGCTCAAGATCATGCATGGATGCACTTCTGACCAGAACTGCATCTGCATCTGCGAAATTGTCTGTTACTTCATATGTATCAGGTAAAAGCTCCATACCGCACTTGGCGATAGGGTTTAAGCAATTAATCTTTACTGACATGTCTTTTTCTCCCTTTTCTGTTACTATATATTACTTGTTCTCTGCCTCGAACTTCTTCATGAACTCTACAAGCTTCTCAACACCCTCGATAGGCATTGCGTTGTAGATAGATGCCCTCATACCACCTACTGTTCTGTGACCCTTGAGGTTGACAAATCCAGCCTCTGTAGCCTCCTTGACGAACTTTGCATCAAGGTCTGCGTCACCAGTTACAAATGGTACGTTCATGAGTGAACGGTCTTCCTTTACTACAGTTCCCTTGAAGAGCTCTGAGCTGTCGAGGAAATCATAGAGAATCTTGGCCTTTTTCTCGTTGTGAGCCTTCATAGCCTCAAGGCCGCCCATCTCCTTAACCCACTTGAATACCTTGCCACAGATATAGATGCCGTAGCATGGAGGTGTGTTGTAGAGTGAGTCTGCATCTGCCTGAGTCTTGTACTTGAGCATGGTTGGTGTAAATGGCATTACGTCATCTCTGATAAGATCCTCACGGATGATAGCCACTACTACGCCTGCAGGACCAACGTTCTTCTGAACTCCGAAGTAGATCATACCGTAATCCTCAACATTTACAGGCTGTGAGAGAATGTCTGATGACATATCTGCAACAAGTATCTTGCCCTTTGTGTTAGGAAGTGTGTGGTATGTTGTTCCATATATAGTGTTGTTATGACAAATGTATACATAATCAGCATCGTCATCTATTGGAAGATCTGAACAATCTGGGATATATGAGAAAGTCTTGTCTGCTGATGATGCAACTGCAACTGCCTTTCCATATTTCTTTGCTTCTTCGTATGCTTTCTTTGCCCACTGACCTGTGATGATGTAGTCAGCTACGCCATTCTTCATGAGATTCATTGGAATTGCTGCGAACTGCTGAGAAGCTCCTCCCTGAAGGAAAAGCACCTTGTAGTTGTCAGGTATGTTCATGAGATCTCTGAGATCCTTCTCTGCCTCTTTGATGATATTGTCGAAGGCCTTAGATCGATGGCTCATCTCCATTACGCTCATGCCTGTTCCCTTGTAATCAAGCATTTCTTCTGCTGCCTCTTTTAATACCACCTCAGGAAGAACTGAAGGGCCTGCTGAAAAGTTGTACACTCTTGCCATTTTTGTTATCTCTCCTTCTTTTTAGTTGTGACGATGATTTTTCCTTCCTGACGAACAGATTGTCAATACTTGTATTCCTTTCTGGGGACGCTCTCGCTCGTTTCGGTCTGCAGCGGTACTAAGGCTCACTTTGTATCGCCAAGTACCGGCGACCTCAAATGCCCTGCGAAAGGAATACAGCAATTTCCAATCTTGTTCTTCGCTCAAGGCAAAATCATCTGTTGTGACTTAATTAAATGTGTGCGAGATATTTTACTTAACAAAAATGTCCTTCGTTCCCATTTATGTGAAAATTCTGACTTATATTTGTTCTTTTGGTGTATCCCGCTTGCGATTGTCAAGTTTTTTGTCTTAAAATCTTATATTTTCAAGTGAATAAACTTGTTTGTCGCTTATATCCCTGTACTATAGCACTCTTTTCGCCTGTCGGCAAGTGGGGATTATATATAAAGGCACCATATTTATGTATGTATGCACACAAATATGGTGCCTTTTCATCTTGTGCCGGCGTATATATTACATATCGTCCTCTGAGAAACAGGTGTCGATGGCTGCTCCCGGAGCTACCATTGGCCATACCTTGTCGTCTCCCGCTATTGTTACATCTATTACCACAGGTCTGCCTGCTGTCAGGGCTGTCTTCATTGCTGCCTCGAACTCATCAAGGGTGTTGGCTCTGATTCCCATGGCACCAAGTCCCTCTGCTACCTTGACGAAATCTACCGAATCGTCAAGCACGGTGTTGGAATATCTGTGGTCATAGAACAGTGTCTGCCACTGTCTTACCATTCCAAGTACGTGGTTGTTCAGGACTACCTGGATGATAGGCACGTTGTATCTCGCAGCTGTTGCTATCTCGTTCAGATTCATTCTGAAGCATCCGTCACCGGCTATGTTGATGACTGTCTTATCAGGTCTGCCGTACTTTGCTCCGATAGCTGCGCCAACACCGTAACCCATGGTTCCAAGTCCGCCTGATGACAGGAATGTCCTAGGCTCCTTGAATGTATAGTTCTGGGCTGCCCACATCTGATGCTGTCCGACATCTGTTGTGATGATCGCATCACCCTCTGTAAGCTCGTAGATTTTCTTGATAGCTGCAGGTCCGTTCAGTGTGTCAAAGCTGTACACGTCAGGATTCTGCTTCTTGAGGTCTTCGATCTCAGACATCCATGTCTTGTTGGACTGGGCGGCAAGCTTGCTGTTGAGGAGCTTCAGGACCTCCTTTGCGTCGCCGACTATGCTGGCATTTGTAGGGATGTTCTTGTCTATCTCAGCTGCATCTATATCTATATGTATGATCTTTGCATTTGGCGCGAACTTGGATGCATTTCCGATAACTCGGTCTGAGAATCTGGCACCAACAACGATCACAAGATCTGCCCTTGACACACCGAGGTTGGACACCTTTGTTCCGTGCATACCGATCATGCCTGTATATCTCTCGCTTCTTCCGTCAAATGCGCCCTTGCCCATAAGTGTATCGCACACTGGTGCATCCACCTTATCTGCAAATTCTGCAAGCTCTGCTGATGCGTCAGAGATGATGCATCCGCCACCTGCCATGATAAATGGTCTTCTTGAAACCTTGATCATCTCAAGGACTTTGTTCACATCCTCCTCGCGGATGGTGTCTGTCTTTCTCTCGATGACCTCCGGTGTCTCTGGTATATACTCTGTCTCCGCTGCGGTTACATCCTTTGTTATATCCACAAGCACCGGGCCAGGTCTGCCGCTCTTTGCGATCTTGAACGCACGTCTGATGGTCGGTGCAAGATCATCTATGTGCTTCACGATAAAGCTGTGCTTGGTGATAGGCATAACAACACCTGCAATGTCTACCTCCTGGAAGCTGTCCTTACCGAGCATATTTACACCTACATTTGCTGTTATTGCCACAACAGGAATGGAATCCATGTATGCTGTAGCTATACCTGTTACAAGATTGGTGGCACCCGGACCTGATGTGGCCATACATACTCCGACCTTGCCTGTAGCTCTGGCATATCCATCTGCCGCATGGGCAGCCCCCTGCTCATGTGATGTGAGCACATGGTTGATCTCATCCTGGTGCTTGTAGAGGGCATCATATACGTTGAGGATAGTTCCTCCCGGATAACCGAACACGGTGTCAACGCCCTGTTCTTTAAGGCACTCTATAACAATTTCAGAACCTGATATCTTTGACATCTTACTTTCTCCTTTTCCCTTAATTGTGATCAATTAATTCTTTGGCACCTCAAGAACAGCACCTCTGTTGCCTGATGTAACCATAGCTGCGTATCTTGCAAGATAGCCTGTTGTAACCTTTGGCTGTCTTGGCTTCCATGCAGCCTTTCTCTTTGCAAGCTCCTCGTCTGAGACATCGAGCTTGATGCTGAGGTTGTTGATATCGATCTCGATCATATCGCCTTCCTCAACAAGAGCGATAGGTCCGCCCACAGCAGCTTCAGGTGATACATGTCCGATGGACGCTCCACGGCTTGCTCCTGAGAATCTTCCGTCTGTGATAAGGGCAACTGATGAGCCAAGTCCCATACCAGCGATGGCTGATGTAGGGTTGAGCATCTCTCTCATACCAGGGCCTCCCTTTGGTCCCTCGTATCTGATGACTACCACGTCACCCTCTACGATCTTGCCGCCCTTGATAGCTGCGATTGCGTCCTCCTCACAGTCAAATACCCTTGCAGGGCCCTTGTGAGCCAGCATCTCAGGCACAACTGCTGAACGCTTTACTACAGAGCCGTCTGGTGCAAGGTTACCCTTGAGTACAGCCAGACCACCTGTAACTGTATATGGATTGTCCATAGGTCTGATGACCTCAGGATTCTTGTTTACACTATTGGCAACAGCCTCACCTATTGTCTTGCCTGTAACTGTCATGCAGTCCTTGTTGATGAGTCCTGCATCTGCAAGCTGCTTGATAACCGCATACACACCACCGGCCTCATTGAGATCCTCCATGTATGTGTGGCCTGCAGGAGCAAGGTGACACAGGTTAGGTGTCTTTGCGCTGATCTCATTTGCAAATGAGATATCAAAGTCGAAACCGATCTCATGTGCGATGGCTGGAAGGTGGAGCATAGAGTTGGTTGAACATCCAAGTGCCATATCAACTGTAAGAGCGTTGATGATTGACTCCTTTGTGATGATGTCTCTAGGCTTGATGCCCTTTCTGTACATATCCATAACTGCCATTCCTGCATGCTTTGCAAGCTTAAGTCTCTCTGAATATACTGCAGGGATTGTTCCATTTCCAGGAAGTCCCATTCCAAGAGCCTCTGTCAGACAGTTCATAGAGTTTGCTGTGTACATACCTGAACATGATCCGCATGTAGGACATGTCTTGCACTCATACTCGTATACATCCTCCTCAGTCATGGTTCCGGCTGCGTATGAACCTACAGCCTCGAACATGCTTGAAAGACTTGTCTTATTTCCCTTTACGTGTCCGGCAAGCATAGGGCCGCCAGATACAAATACTGTTGGAACATTTACTCTGGCTGCTGCCATGAGAAGTCCTGGAACGTTCTTGTCACAGTTAGGGATCATGACGAGCGCGTCAAACTGATGTGCTATAGCCATAGCCTCTGTTGAGTCTGCGATCAGATCTCTTGTAACCAGTGAATACTTCATTCCGATGTGTCCCATTGCTATACCATCACACACAGCGATCGCCGGGAACATAACAGGTGTACCACCTGCCATGGCAACTCCCATCTTTACTGCCTGTGCTATCTTGTCCAGGTTCATGTGACCTGGAACTATCTCATTGTATGAACATACAATACCTACTAAAGGTCTCTCCATCTCTTCCTTTGTCATGCCCAGTGCGTTGAACAGAGATCTGTGTGGTGCCTGCTGCATTCCAACCCTAACATTATCACTCTTCATCTTATTCTCCTCCAATAATGGTCCTTTCTATATTCTCTCGCAGATAAGATCACCCATCTCGGAACAGCTTACGAGCTGTGTTCCCTCTGAGTGGATATCTATTGTTCTGTATCCGTCCTTGAGAACCGTCTTTACAGCGTTCTCAACTGCATCTGCCTCTTTGTCAAGGTCAAATGTGTATCTGAGCATCATTGCCGCAGACAGGATGGTTGCTATCGGATTCGCCTTGTTCTGGCCTGCTATGTCAGGTGCCGATCCGCCTGATGGCTCATACATACCGAACTTTGTCTCGTTAAGTGATGCAGATGAAAGCATTCCTATAGAACCTGAGATCATGGATGCCTCGTCTGAGAGGATGTCTCCGAACATGTTCTCTGTGAGAACCACATCGAACTGTGCAGGATCCTTCACAAGCTGCATTGCGCAGTTGTCTACGAGCATGTGCTCAAGCTCAACTTCTGGATAATCCTTTGCCACTTCCTCAACGACCTTTCTCCAGAGTCTTGATGAGTCAAGGACATTGGCCTTGTCAACGGATGTGACTTTCTTTCTTCTCTTCATAGCTATGTCAAATGCCTTGATGGCTATTCTTCTGATCTCGTTCTCGTTGTATGTGAGGGTATCAACGGCTGTCATAACTCCGTCAACCTCCTCTGTGTGTCTCTCGCCGAAGTAGAGACCACCGGTGAGCTCTCTCATCATCATCATATCAAATCCGCGCTCTGCGATCTCAGCCTTAAGTGGACATGCCTCCTTCAGCTCATCATAGAGATTGGCTGGACGAAGGTTTGCGAAGAGGCCAAGCTCTTTTCTGATCTTCAGAAGTCCTGCCTCCGGGCGGAGATTTGGAGGGAGCTTATACCATGGTGATGTGGATGTATTTCCTCCGATAGAACCGAGGAGAACTGCATCCTTTGACTTTGCAACTGCCACAGCCTCGTCTGTGAGCGGTACGCCTGTTGCATCTATTGAACATCCACCCATGAGTATCTGCTCATAGTCAAATGTATGTCCAAACTTTTTACCTACTGTATCGAGAACCTTCATAGCCTCTGTGACTACCTCAGGGCCGATACCGTCGCCTTTTATTACGGCTAAATTACACTGCATTTTCTTATTCCTTCTTTCGATTATTAATTCTTGCTATTTATATAGTTGATGAGTCCCTCACTCTTGATGATCTCCTGCATGAATGGAGGGAATGCCTGTCCCTTAAATTCTGTTCCCTGGGTTCTGTCATAGATCATACCGCTGTCGAAATCGATCTCCACGTCATCGCCTGCCTGGATAGCCTCTGCTGCCTCAGGGCACTCGATGATCGGAAGTCCGATATTGATGGCATTCCTATAGAAGATTCTGGCAAATGTCTCTGCGATTACGCAGCTTATTCCTGAAGCCTTGATAGCTATAGGTGCATGCTCTCTTGAAGATCCACAGCCGAAGTTCTTTCTTGCCACCATGATATCGCCCGGCTTTACGCGCTTTACGAAATCCTTATCTATATCTTCCATACAGCTCTTTGCGAGCTCTGCAGGGTCTGATGAATTCAGGTATCTTGCAGGGATGATTACATCTGTATCTACGTTGTCACCGTATTTGTGTACTGTTCCATGTGCTTTCATAATCTATCTCCTTTATCTCTTTTATAATCCAAGTTCGTCAGGGCTGCTGATCTTACCTGTGATGGCTGAAGCTGCTGCTACAGCAGGGCTGGCAAGATATACCTCTGAGTCTACATGACCCATACGTCCTACGAAGTTACGATTGGTTGTTGATACAGCTCTCTCTCCTGCTGCCATAACGCCCATATGTCCTCCAAGACATGGTCCGCATGTAGGAGTTGAAACCACTGCTCCGGCCTTGACAAATATAGTCATGAGGCCTTCCTCAATACACTGAAGGTAGATATCCTGTGTTCCAGGGATGACGATAACTCTGACACCGTCAGCAACCTTTCTTCCCTTGATGATATCCGCCGCAATTCTCATATCTGATATACGTCCATTTGTACATGAACCGATGACTACCTGATCGATCTTGATATCTCCGACCTCATCGATAGTCTTTGTATTCTCTGGGAGATGAGGGAAAGAAACTGTCGGCTTAAGCTGTGACAGGTCGATGGTGTACTCTGCATCGTATACAGCGTCCTCGTCTGCCTCATACTTTGTATATGACTTTGTGCTGTGCTCCTTCATGTACTCCTCTGTAAGCTCATCGACAGGGAAGATACCATTCTTGGCACCTGCCTCGATGGCCATGTTCGCAATTGTAAATCTATCGTCCATTGTGAGGTTCTTGATTCCCTCTCCAACAAACTCCATAGACTTATAAAGCGCACCGTCAACACCGATCATACCGATGATGTGAAGGATGACGTCCTTACCACTGATCCACTTTGCCTTCTCTCCAACGATGTTGAACTTGATGGCTGATGGAACCTTGAACCAGGCCTTGCCTGTCACCATTCCTGCTGCCATATCTGTACTTCCGACACCTGTTGAGAATGCACCGAGTGCTCCGTATGTACATGTATGTGAGTCTGCTCCGATACATGTCTCACCAGCCACGATAAGTCCTTTCTCCGGAAGGAGCGCATGCTCGATACCCATTGCTCCGACATCGAAATAGTTCTCGATCTCATTTGCCGCTGAGAACTGTCTTACACACTTACAGTGCTCTGCACTCTTGATATCCTTGTTAGGTGTGAAGTGATCCATGACAAGTGCTATCTTCTTCTTGTCAAATACTTCCTTCTTGTTGAACTTCTCCATCTCGTGAATTGCGACCGGAGTTGTTACGTCATTTCCTAATACTAAATCCAAATCTGCCTCGATAAGCTGTCCTGCTTCAACTGATGGCAGTCCTGCATGAGCAGCTAAAATCTTCTGAGTCATGGTCATACCCATATTTATAGTCCTCCTATCATTTGTTTCTAAATACAAATTCTTACTCTTGATAATATCACTCATCTAGGTATAATTACAATATATAAAAAGAATAGTTATTATAACCTGGAGGAATATCATGATAAGTAATCTGAACAATTACGTTATTTTTCATACAGTTGCCAAAGCCGGCAACATCAGCAAGGCCGCAAATCAGCTCTACATCAGTCAGCCCGCGATAAGCAAGGCTATTTCCAAACTTGAAGAAGAACTCGTCACTGCGCTTTTTAACAGAAGTTCCAGAGGGGTAACTCTGACTGAAGAGGGACAGGTTCTCTATGAATATGTTGAGAGGGCATTTGACTCTCTGAATATGGGTGAGGAAAATCTGAAGAATTACAAGGAGCTTGGAATCGGTCACATAAGAATCGGCGTGAGCACATCCCTGTGCAAGCACATACTCCTGGACTATCTGAAGGACTTCATCAGGGAGAATCCAAACATCAAGTTCAGCATAGACTGCCACTCAACCGTGAACACCATCAAGCTTCTCAGAAACGAAGATATAGATATAGGCCTGATTTGCAACACAGAGCTTCCAAAGGGGATAGTCTACTCTCCTGTCAAGGAGATACATGACGTATTTGTGGCAAGCCCTGAATATCTGGATAATTTCTACGAGCGCGCAAATGGCAGAGATCAATACAGCTTTGCCGATGAGCTTTCAGGCAATATCAAGGGTAACATTATACCGCTGCTAAACTCAGGCTTAGCCTCTGCCACACACGGCGATGCAACAGATCAAGATGCGGATAAAAAAAGCAGAGATAACGGACATTCATCCGGCGTCTCTGCTTCTACCACTATTCATAACTCAAGCAACTCAGGTATGTCCAATATATCAACAGTCAACATCCTTGAAGGCTCCAACCTCATGGTTCTGGAGGAGGCAAATGTAACCCGTACCCACGTGGACGAGTATCTCCGCTCACAGGGCATAAGCTGCAGCCAGGTACTTGAGATCAACAACATGGATCTTCTCATCGACTTCGCCGCCATCGGCATGGGCGTTGCCAGCGTGGTACGTGAATTCGCACATGAACAGCTCTCATCCGGTGTTATAACCGAACTTCCGCTTGACACTCCTATTCCGAGCAGGAGTGTCGGCTTCGCTTACTCAGGAATGAAGAATCAGAGCACGGCTATGAAGAAATTTATGGAGTGGGTAGGGGTGTGATTACATGCTTCTGTTTACTGTCCCACCTCAGCATAAATAGCATGATGCATATTCCAAACAGCGAAACCAGTGCGCCAGCCATAAGCCCAGGTGTTCTGTATGCAATTTCTATATCGTGACTGCCCGCATATATCCGGACACCCATATTGCCTCTACCAAGGCGAATTTTTTCTGCCGGCTCTCCATCCACATATATCTTAAACCCATCATTATATGGATATGCGATATACAGGATACCTGGATTTTTCACATCCACACTTCCATAGAAAGTATTTTTTACAAATCCTGTACACTCAAGCGGACTATCAAGTATCTTCTCTTCTGCTTTCTCAAATTCATCTGCATTGTAATTGTATACCTTTACAAATCGCTCTCCGACACTTCCTGTTTTAGAGCTGGTCGCACCTCCTATAGTTATCCTGACATGTTGTCCTTTCTTTACGAGGCCGACATGTGACAGCTGTTCTGTAACATATGACCCATTCGATACCCTGAGATCTCCGTCCACGATCATCTCCACATAGTGATCGCGGCTATCCTTACTGTAGACATACATATCCATATCAGATTCAGCATCAAACTCATACCGGGTCATCGGCACAAATGCATTTGACGTTCTGTATATGCAATAACCCACTGATTCCTTAAGTGTGTCCTGATTGAGATAAGAAGTACTCCAATCCGATATATCAATCTCTGTAAATACATCTGACGACAGACCACAGCCACTCTTCATAAAATCATTCTGATTTTCAAGAGGTGTCCTGTCTGCTTTCCAGTCTACGATACCATCATCCAACATAAATCCCATCATCTCAGGAGTTTCTGCTTCATACAGATTGTATACGTCATTCTCAGCAACAAGGTTATATCCTGCGTAAGTACCATTCTCCGGACTCAGCACATATCTGACATTGTACATGAGCGCTGTAAGCGGTGTAGTTCCCGAATATATATATTCAACATTGTCAAAGTGGGCAAGTCCCATACTGGAAAACGCTCTGATCGTATTTCCATTTGCCATGGATGAATACCAGTTTGTCTGAGAATATGGCGCATAATTCTCATAAACCATAGCGCTCTTTCTGGTGCCATTTTCTGTATCCAGGGAATTGTATACTGATTCCCACTGATCTAGTCTTACAGCATCTGTCAGAAGACAGTCCTCCGTCTTGCCCGGCATTACATATAATGCATTTCCCATAATCTCAGCTATCCAGCAGCCACAGATAATGCACACAGCCACTCCCGGCTTTATGCTTCCTCTTCTGCAAAGCACGCACAGAATGGCTGCAAATGCCAGCATAAGCATAAATATAACATAGCCAAGCGGGGTACTCATCTCTCTGCTGTCAATAAGACTTGCCACAAATATTACGCCTGCCACCACAGTACTTACAGCAATATACCTCAGTCTCAGCTTACCAAGATTCATGAGAATTCGATATGCTGCAGCAATTAATATAAACGTTAATATAAATGCAAACCTGTTTCCAAGTCCATGTGTGATCGTCATGCCATGGAACACGTAATTGAGCGGAAGATAGTTCAGGGCAAGCACTAACAGGGCCATGGCTATACAGTATTTCACCCTCGTCTTCCAGTCGCACACATCAGACAGAATAAAAATGCAGGCAGCAAATATAACAATACTTCCACAATAACTGTTATTGCTGAACATAGATACACATTCCAGATCCTTCAGCGGATAGAATGAAGATATATACGCTCCAAACTGTCCCCACATCTGTGTTCCTTCAAGCCCCATATCAGTCACCGAAGACGCCGCTCTCATGACCACCAGTCCGGCAGGAACCAGAACCACTCCTGCGAGCAGAGCAGACAGCACCGAGCAGCCGGCAAACGAAAGTCCTCTGCGTAGGAAATCTTTGACATTTTCCCGTTTTTCCAGCAAGAAATATATCACGGCAAACACACATATATAGAATGAGAAATAGAAATTGCATATGATCGACGCTGCCAAAGACAGCGTGTATAACATCCATCCTTTTCCATCTGACAGATGCTCTATGCCAAGTGCCACTATCGGAAGCAGAATAAGCCCATCAAGCCACATAATATTATGTCCATATGCAAGGACATACCCGGACAGTCCATATGCCATACTGCATGCCAGCTCTATGAACGTTGCAACTGTCTGGCTGTACCCATTCTCTGTATTTTTCTTATTGGTATGTCTGAAAAAGTAAAGCGCCGTGACCGGCAGGCAGGCGGATTTTATGATGATAAGCAATACCATGGAAAGTTCCAGCCTGCTCTCTCCCAACATCAGAACGATGATATTGAACGGGCTCAGGCAGTAATACAGTAACTCCTGTACAGCATCGATTCCCATTCCCATCGACCAGATAAAGCTTCCTTTGCTACCTCCCGAAATCCATTCAAATAACATATGAAACATATTCTTATACTGCACATATGCATCATACGTCAGAAAACTTTTATCTCCAAACGGGTATGCTTTCTGCAGGAGCAAAATTACTGTATATACCAGAACTGTAACTAAGAATACAGCAGCATACATAATCCCGCTCTTTTTATGTTTGTTTACTTCTCCTTGCTTTATACCCATATCAATCCCCACTTAATTTATTGCGCTATCTGTTCTATGCAGCCTGTACCTTCTTTTTCCTGCTGCGTCTAAGATTCACCATGTATAAGACAGCTATGAGCCATCCTGCTGCAGATAATATAAGGCCAAGCTTGAATCCATATGTTACATACCTGAATTCTATTGTATGTGTTCCAGCAGTCAGCTCCAGACCCACAAGTGCACCATTTGCCAGTGTTGTTATATCAGTCTTCTTTCCATCAACATACGCTGTAAAGCCTCTGTAATAAGGAATTGATGTATACAATATACCATCCTCATTTGCTGTCACCGTACCCTTTACATATGTAGATGTCACTGTGTCAAGTGAAAGCGTCCTATCCTTAATTGATTCCTTGCATTCCTGCATCCTGTCATCATGATATTCATAGAAATCTATACACGTTACTCCCTTTTTTAGGACTGTGGACAGATTGACTGCCTGTATCTCGACCTTCTGCCCACTCTTCAGCTCACCGAGATCAAGTACATCTTTTGGCGAAGGATAAGCGTCATACTCGTTTATATCTGCTATCACGTTTCCATCTACAGTTACAATATTACACAGCTTATTTGCATCCTCAAGGCTCACATACAGATGCATATCCCTCGGAGCTGTAAACGTATAAATCTGTGAGGCATGGTAATCTTCATCAAGTGACACATTCATGTATGTATAAGCATTTTTATCAGTCTTTCTCTCCAAAGTTACTCCATCCGGCAAGATCTGTCTATCCGGAGCGCTTCCTCTGTATTTCACATCAAAATCAGTCAGTTCATCCGGTGAAACACGGGTGAACACTCCTTCAACTCCCGACACATCTTTCACGAATTCATTCTGCACCTCAAACGGAACTACATCTGACACATTCCAATCTTTTATGCTGCCATCTGTAGAAAAGCCCGCTCCCACAGCATAGTCTGTTGTATACCATGCAATCTCATCGTCTATATCATACACATCGTTCTTCAGATTATATCTTTGCTCCTTTGTATACCCACCATAATATGCATCTGCATCCGATAATACATTTCTTACATTGAACATAAGCGCAGTTACCGGTGTAGTATTTCTGTATGCATATGTAGCGCCGTGATCCTGATATACCATTCCAAGCGCATCAAAAAGCCATGTCACTTTTGTATTTATGATTGAAGAGAATATATTAGTGTCTGAATAGACTGTATTATTTTGTGACAAAATCCAGGATGTCTTTCTATTAAGATCACTGTTGTCCTTTTCATTATATATGGCTCTCCATCCGTCAGTTCCGCCTAGATGCTCCTTGCCCGTAGTATATGCATCCGTATTCACATATACGGCATTGGATATCAGCTCCGCAAAAAGTATTACTATAAAATTCACAATCAGAGAATTTATCTTTATGCTGTTTCTGGCCTGTAATACAAATACCATAAACAAATATATAATAAGCAGGATCGTAACCATATAGCAGACTACATTCTGCACCTCATTATTTTCCAGAAAAACGCCCCCAAAGAAAGCCAAAAATACAACTGCGGTCAGTATCACCTCCCGAACCCCCGGCTTCGTCCAGTTCACAGCACACTCAAAAGCTGAAACAATAAGAAGTATGACAAGAATAAAAGCATATCTGTAAGAATATAGATGTGGATATGTGAACCCATGAAGAACATACAGTGCCCCTGTCAGATTCAGACAGGCAACAAGCAGCGCTATCTCCACCAGTCTCTTAACTCTTGCCCGAAGCTGTATATTCCTGTTAAACACATATACAACCGCAAGGAAAAGCAGAGACAGTCCCATATACATATTCCTTGCATACAGAGTTCTTCCAGCTATATCTATATCATGTCCCCAGAAAAAGCTCTGGAACAAATTTGCAAAATTACCAAACTTGCTAAATGGTATATCTTCTGTGAGTGAACTTGCACCTTCTCTTCCAACTATCGCAAGGAAACACGGCACAAGTACAACACATGCACTGAGTGCAGCCGTTATAGATGTGAGTGCAAACTTCACTCCACGCTTCCAAAACATTTTCCAGCTATCCTTTTTCACATCGATAAACCATATCACAGCTATCATAGCCACAAACCACGAAAAATAGAAGTTGAATACAAATGACATGAAAAGCATCACAAAATAAAGTCTCACATCACCGCCCTCAATAAGTCTCTCAACGCCAAGCATCATAACAGGCACGAGAAGAAGGCATATAAGCCAAATGAGATTATACTGATATGCAAGCATATAATCGCACATGGAATAAGCCATTCCCATCACAACACAGAGTATGTCATTCAGCCATCCGTGCTGCATTTTATTTCTGCTGGTATGCGATAAGAAATAGGTCATAGTAACTCCGCAAAGTCCAACCTGAATACACATACTGACAATCATTCCCAGCTCCATATGTGAACCGCCGAACAAAACTGCTATTAGATTGACAGGACTTGCCAGATAATAAAAGAAATTAGTATAGAAATCATATCCTAGTCCCATGTCCCAACTGAAAAAAATTGATTTTCCCTGTCTTATCCTGCCTGATAATTCCACAAAAAACGCATAATACTGGGTATTAGAATCTCCAAGCAGTATAGTATTCTTTCCAAATGGATAGCAGCTTGTCATCATCATATGTATCACTATACATATGATAGGAATCAGAAATGCCATTCCATACTTAACAATTTTTCTTGACCTGATTTTCTTTTTTTCCATAATTACTCCATCACTCCATATAACTTTGTATTTTTCCTTTTTCGACAGCATGTTGCATTATAAGTATCAATAACATAAGCAAGACCGCTGAAATACTTATTCTCCATGACCAATGCTGAATCTTTGTCCCCTTATATTTTACAACAACTTTACCTGCCTCTGGCGAAACTGATATTTCTACCAATCCATCATTTAGACATTTGCTTACCGTCAGTTTCCGTCCATCAGCCATTATTGCTTCATATCCCTTATAATAATACTTTGGAACTATGCACTCCCCCGCAGTTTTACCCGCATCAAACTCATAGCTTCCGTCTGATCCATAGCGCCCCCGTATGTAAGTATCTTCGCACTTCACCATCCCGCTGCTTTCTGCTCCGACAGATGTTGCAAGATCCCCTTCTTCTGGAAGCCACTCCCAGAACCCTATGCTGTCTGTACTTCCTGCATTATCCGCATAACCTTCCGGATAGTTCACATAGCCACCAAGTTCTATATTCCATACCATATTCAGGCTAAAAATACCGATAAGTATGCTTCCAGCCGCACATAAACATGCATTTCTTCTGTATGATGGCAACAGCTTTATTATATCCACTGACTGAAGTGCAAGACCAAGTGCCACAAAGAATTCTGTGAACATATTCAGTCTCCACGGAAACTGTATACTGACAAATGGAGTTCTGTCGATAAGTTTCCATGGAAAAATCTTTGTCTCGCATACAAGAAGCACCGCCGCTGTCACAAGGCACATCAAAGCCTTTTTATTATATACTTTTTTATATATACTGACAAATACCATAAGTGCCAGTATTCCAATCTCAATGAATGCAACCGAATACTTTCCACTCACTATCGCGAGCAGTGTCTGAGTCTCCTCATGTGTGTAAAATGCCGGTTCATTGCTTACATAGAACCTTCCATCTGCAAATTGTTCAAGTACAGGAAGCCAATAATAACATGTAAGTACTGCACACGCAAGAGCTTCCATACACACAGCCCCAATAAGTCTTCTGCAAGCCGCAATTCTTTTCCATCTCGCACACACCCAGATTATTCCCATTACTACACATAATACAAAGCTTATCGTGTGTGAAAGCATAAGACACGAATATGATACACATAAAAGGCCTTTTCTACTGTGTCCCATCTCAGTCAGGTCGTAAAGAGCAAGAAACGCCAGTGGAATAAATACCATGGCAGCAATTTCGCCAAGTGCAAATCTGGTATATACATCCTCAAGATGATAATGTCCCATTGTGTAAAGCACCATAGTGACAACACCCGCGCAACGGCTTCTGCCAATGCTCCGCCCTGTATAATACGCAGTAAGTCCCGTACATATCATCAGTACATATATATATATCTTCATTGCAATCCCCGGTGATGCCCCCAGAAGTCTGAAGAGAACGGCTGGCAGCAAGAACAAATCAGGGTAAAATATTCCCATACCGTAGCCATACCCTTCCAACATAGTCTGATATATATATACAGGGTATCCCTGCCCTGACTTTAGCGCTTTGAGGATACTCTCCACCCTGAGCATATGAACCTGCTGGTCATCACCGTATGGCAGGCCTGTCTTAAAACAAGGGATCATACATACACCACTTATCAGAAGCACCAGCAGTGCAATTCCCAGAATCTCTATTCTGTTTTTCTTTTTTTCTCTCACGCAGAATCTCCTCCCGGTCGTCAAAGCTCTGCCACATCATCCCCGGCAGTCAGTACGCATAAATATAAAGACAAACGGGGACAGGTATGGAATCTACTCTCACCTGTCCCCGTATTCTCAGTCATCTAAAACTGTTTATGACTCCTGCACATCTGTGCTATTTTTATTGGTATATCACCGGATATAATCCGTGTGACATGATTTCATCTTACTTAAAATACTCCACACCACTCTCAAATATCTTCTGGTTCTGGTCGCCATATACATTCACAGCTACAGCCTGTCCGATACGCTCTGAGTGTCCCATCTTACCGAGTACACGTCCGTCAGGACTTGTAATACCCTCAATTGCGTAGTATGAACCGTTGACATTGTAATACTCGTCCATGGTTGGGTTGCCGTTCATGTCGACATACTGTGTTGCAACCTGTCCATTTGCAAAGAGCTTCTCGCACCATTCCTTGCTTGCAACGAAACGTCCCTCACCGTGTGAGATAGGAATTGTGTATACTCCGCCGAGCTCTGCCTTCTTCAGCCATGGGCTCTTGTTTGTTACAACCTTGGTGTATACCATCTTGGACTGATGACGTCCGATGCTGTTCATTGTCAGTGTAGGTGAATCATCTGTCTGTGGTCTGATCTCGCCGTAAGGCACAAGACCGAGCTTGATGAGTGCCTGGAATCCATTACAGATACCAAGTGCAAGCCCGTCCCTCTCGTTCAGGAGCTTCATAACTTCCTCGGAGATCTTCGCATTACGGAATGCAGTTGCGATGAACTTACCTGATCCGTCTGGCTCATCACCGGCTGAGAATCCGCCTGGGAACATGATGATCTGTGAATCGCCGATTGCCCCCACAAATGCGTCAACAGAATCTCTGATTCCCTGTGCTGTCATATTTCTGAATACTATCGTCTGTACGTCTGCACCAGCTCTCTCAAATGCCTTTGCTGAGTCGTACTCACAGTTTGTACCAGGGAATACAGGTATGAATACCTTTGGCTTTGCAACCTTGTTCCTTGATGTGTAAACTGTCTTGGCATCAAAGAGTCCAGTCTTGATCTCTGTCTGTGGAACATTTGACTCTGTTGGGAATACCTTCTCAAGAGTCTTTGTCCATGCTGCAAGAGCCTCGTCCATAGTGATTGTGACATCCTTGTATGTAAATACAGGCTCCTTTGTAACCTTACCTATCTTCTTGACAGGAATTCCGAGCTGATCAAGATCTGCTGCCTTAACCTCAAGAATGATAGCGCCATAGTTCTTGGCAACAAGATCCTTCTTGCTCACTGTATCCTCAAGCTCAACACCGAGCTTATTTCCAAATGCCATCTTGCTGACAGCCTCTATTATACCGCCAAATCCAACTGCATATGCAGACTGGATCTTGCCCTCCTTGATCTTCTTGTTCAGGAGGTCATACATGTACAGAACATTCTCATATACAGGTATGTCGTTCTCGTCCTTCTCTATATCCATCTCCACAAGAACATTGCCTGCCTTCTTGAGCTCAGGTGTCACAACGTCCATGTAGCTTGCCACGTCAACTGCAAATGATACAAGTGTTGGAGGTACATCTATATCATTGAATGTACCTGACATACTGTCCTTTCCACCGATAGACGGAAGTCCAAGTCCTATCTGAACATCATATGCTCCGAGGAGCGCTGCCAGTGGCTGTCCCCATCTGTATGGGTCTGTTCCAAGTCTCTTGAAATATTCCTGGAATGTAAGTCTGATCTTGCTTACATCTCCACCTGCTGCAGCTATCTTGGCTGCTGATGTAACAACCGCATATACTGAACCATGATATGGGCTCCAGCTTGACAGATATGGGTCAAATCCGTAGCTCATCATGGTAATAGTGTCTGTCTTACCCTTGAGTACAGGCAGCTTTGCGATCATTGTCTGTGTAGGTGTGAGCTGATACTTACCACCGTAAGGCATTGTGACTGTTCCTGCTCCGATAGAGCTGTCGAACATCTCCACAAGTCCTTTCTGTGAGCACACATTCAGATCTGACAGTGTATCGAGCCATGCCTTCTTGACATCCTCAGGCTCCTTAACTGAATCAAAGTAATTGTCTGCCTTGCTTGGAACTTCAACCTTGACCTGTGTCTCCTGATGAGCACCATTTGTGTTGAGGAATGCACGTGAGATGTTCACGATGTCCTTGCCTCTCCACTTAAGGATAAGTCTAGGCTCCTCTGTAACCTTTGCAACTACTACAGCCTCGAGGTTCTCCTCCTCAGCGTATCCGAGCATAGTGTCAACATCCTTAGGATCGACAACTATAGCCATACGCTCCTGGGACTCTGATATTGCAAGCTCTGTACCGTCAAGACCTGCGTACTTCTTTGGCACCTTGTCAAGATCTACCACAAGTCCGTCTGCCAGCTCTCCGATGGCAACTGACACACCGCCGGCACCAAAATCGTTACACTTCTTTATAATAGATGAAACCTCTTCTCTTCTGAAGAGTCTCTGGATCTTTCTCTCTGTAGGTGGGTTACCCTTCTGAACCTCAGCACCACATGTCTCGAGTGAGTGTGATGTGTGAGCCTTGGATGAACCTGTTGCTCCACCACAGCCATCACGGCCTGTACGTCCGCCGAGCAGGATGATTACATCTCCCGGATCAGATGTGAGACGCTTTACAGCACGTCTTGGAGCTGCACCCATAACTGCTCCGATCTCCATTCTCTTTGCAACATAATCTGGATGATATATCTCATTTACAAGGCCTGTTGCAAGACCGATCTGGTTACCATATGAGCTGTAACCATGGGCTGCTGTTGTCACGATCTTACGCTGTGGAAGCTTGCCCTCCATTGTGTCCTTGAGAGACTTTGTAGGATCAGCCGCACCGGTAACTCTCATAGCCTGGTATACGTAACCTCTTCCTGAGAGCGGATCTCTGATAGCACCGCCAAGACATGTAGCAGCACCACCGAATGGCTCGATCTCTGTAGGATGGTTGTGTGTCTCGTTCTTGAAGAATACGAGCCACTCTTCCTCTACTCCGTCCACAACTACAGGAACAACTATAGAACAAGCATTGATCTCGTCTGACACTTCCATATCATCGAGCTTGCCTGCTGCCTTGAGCTGTTTCATACCCATAAGGGCTATATCCATGAGACATACAAACTTGTCATCTCTGTCCTTGTACATCTCCTTCATCTCTGCTCTGTATGCGTCAAATGTCTTCTCAAGAAGATCCTTGTAATCTCCATCGTCGAACTCTACATCTGTGAGCTCTGTTGAGAATGTTGTATGACGGCAGTGGTCTGACCAGTATGTATCGAGAACTCTGATCTCGGTCATGGATGGATCTCTCTTCTCCTCACTCTTGAAATAGTTCTGGATGTGAAGGAAATCCTTGAATGTCATGGCAAGTCCAAGTGAGTCATAGAGCTCCTTAAGATCTGCCTCTGCCATGTCCTTGAATCCGTCAAATATATGAACATCGGCTGGCTCAGGGAACTCTGTAACCAGAGTCTCAGGAATCTCCATACCGCATATTCTTGAATCAACAGGGTTTACACAGTAGTCCATGACAGCCTTCATCTGCTCGTCTGTCACGTCGCCCGAAAGTACATATGTTGTGGCAGTCTTGATAACAGGCTCCTCATCCTCTGCAAGAAGCTTTACACACTGCTCTGCTGAATCGGCTCTCTGATCGAACTGACCTGGAAGTGCCTCTACTGAGAACACCTTATCTGTGGCAGCAAGCTCAGGCTCACCCTCATAGATCACATCTACAGGCGGCTCAGCAAATACTGTCTCAAGAGCCTTTGCATATGTCTCATCTGATATGTTCTCAATATCATATCTGACAAGCACTCTCACATACTCAGCCTTGATACCCAGATAGTTCTTAATCTCTTCGTGAAGTTCCTTCGCCTTGACCGCATAGTCAGGCTTTTTCTCAACATACACTCTCTTGACCTTACTCATGTCATACCTCCATAGTAAAAGCGTTTTTGTTATTTTAATTCTTTAATAATAGCATTTATCTTGTTTTTTTTGTAGTAGTTTTTATCTTTTTGCCGATTTTCAGCTTATTTAAGCATAAAATTGTATCTTAACCCTGCATTTTCACCAAATATGTCATAACTTTCCATGCTAGTTATGCAGTCTTCGTATCATCTTAAATATCACCGAATTCTGGTATATCATAGGTGAATTCTGACAGTAGAATATGATTCCGTCCGTCGGTGCGTATATGTCCGTCGTATTCTCGCCCGTCATCGGATTGATGATATTTGCAATTATGTCGCCTCGTACAACCTCGTCTCCCGGCTGGACAAGCTTCTTGAAGAAGCCGGCGGCATGCTCGGACCTTATGCTGAGCAGATCCTCCTCGTCCATGATGGTGGAAATGTATCCCGCATGGCAGTTGTATCTTATAACGCCCATACGTGTCAGGAATCTGAGCACTGAGGACACCGCCTGATTGGCACTCTCACCATTGATGGTGTCGGTAACTCCCGAATATACCGAGAAAGCCTCCGTGCCGCGCATCTGCCAGTTGTAGTTGAGCGTTGCCTTATCATATGATCTAGGCTCCGCTGTCAATACATACGGCATACCGAACTGGCTGGCAAGGCTGTTGCTCTGCTTGCCTGTCTCTATCATCCTGACGTGCGGGATAAACTCACCATCCATATAGAAGCTCGCAAACTGTATTCCGTATGCGTAGCCGGTGACCTTCTCCATCACCGCCGCTGCAATACGGCTTGTCGCCTGACCTTCAGGATTGCCTGGGAATGATCTGTTTATATCTGAATTGTCTGTTATCCAGTATTTCTTGCCCACATTGAACGAGCTGTAATTGATTGATGGTATCAGAAGTATCTTCTTGCCCGACACTATGGCGCCCCTCGCCTCCAGCTCCCCAAGCTTCTTTGCCAGAAGTGAGCTTATGTAGAGCTGCTGAAATTCATTTCCTCTCATAGCACCAACTATGCATGCAGCCTTGTCTCCGCTGCCATAGGAAAATCCCTGTATCTCGTACTCTCCTCTGTAGGCTGTATTCATGGAATATATGATCTCTTTATTCATGGCCACCTCCGAAAATTCTGGCCACAAGTGACCCCTCTTCTATAACCGGATATTCTCTCAGTGAGAACACAATGCCGCTTCTCGGCGACCTGATGGTCTCCTCCACCGAGCCCGTGAGCACATTTACAATTCTTCCTATGATCTCTCCCTGCTGTATATATTCTGAGTGCTTTGCCACAGGAAGGAAGATTCCGCTGCTCTCAGCATTTACAAATACAACATCCTTGTCTTTTGCAAATTTAGGCTTATGTGCAGTCTCGACTTCGCCTTGCCATATTCCCATCTTCTTCATAAGAGAGAACAGTCCGTCCACTATCTGGTTCGAGTAATCGTAATCTATCTTGAGGGCAACTCCGGACTCCACTACCATACTCTTGACTCCGATCTCGTTGAGGGCATGTGCAAGACTTCCCTCCATGACCGTAGACGACGGATGTATCCATACAACATCCACATTCATGCACGCAACATACGGAGCAAGATCCGATGCCACGTCAGAATTAACCCTGACCTGTGGGATCTCCTTGATGTACACACTGCTGGAATGGACATCAACACAAATGTCCGCCCCCTCTATGTCCTTCATGACCTTTGCCGCTGTATACTCTCCCACAGTTCCGTCCTTTGATCCCGGAAACAGGGTGTTCATGTCTATGTCAAATACAGGCACATCCCTGTACTGAGCCTCAAGTCCCATAGGATTGATAAATGGATATACATCCACGATTCCAGTAAGCTTGTCAAAATCCTTCTTGATCCTTCTGATCAGTTCATAACATATGTACTGTCCGGCAACCTCATCCCCATGTATACCGGACACAATACACAGCCTCTTTTCATTTCCAGTTGGGAAATCCGGAGCCAGATGGTTCTTCTTCACCCTCATGACTT
The DNA here is from genome assembly GCF_003461545.1 of Coprococcus sp. AF16-22. Classification (NCBI taxonomy): domain Bacteria; kingdom Bacillati; phylum Bacillota; class Clostridia; order Lachnospirales; family Lachnospiraceae; genus Coprococcus; species Coprococcus sp. AF16-22. The sequence continues at coordinate 179,132 of NZ_QTXH01000004.1, read as the reverse complement.
CCCCGATCAGCATGTTAGCTGATACTACAGTTTCTATCATATTTTGTCCACCTTGTATTATTTATTCGTTAGTAATTTTGCAAATTATCCCGGTACATAAAGAAAAGCAGGGTACTTGCCGTATCCTGCTTCTTGTACCTAAGTTATTATACATGATAACTGTCAGTTCTTCAAGGTATGTTGCCTACTCTGTGAGCCTGTTATGCCCTTTTCTTATACTCTATTCTGAGCTTGTCCGCTATGAGTGCGATAAACTCGGAATTTGTCGGTTTGCCTTTTCCCGCATTCACTGTATATCCAAACAAATCGTTGATGGTGTCTATCTGACCTCTGTTCCACGCCACCTCTATGGCATGTCTTATGGCTCTCTCTACGCTGGAGGATGTGGTCTTATATTTCTTCGCTATCGTCGGATAGAGAAGCTTTGTTATGTAGTTCAGCATGTTCACATCGTTGACCGCCATGATGATGCCCTCACGGATGTACTGGTAGCCCTTTATATTTGCAGGAATACCTATATCCCTGATGATATCCGTCACATCGCTCTCTATAGTATTCTCTATCTTGTGTGCCATACTCTTCTCTGTGAGACATGTAAGCTTGTCGTTCAGCCCTGACTCAAGCTCCTTCTTCTTCATATACATCTGTCTGAGTCTTGTCACAAGCTGCACCGGATTGTATGGCTTCAGGATATAATATGTCGCACCCATCTCAAATGCACATCTTATAAGTCTCTGTGATGACACCGATGTGAGTACCACAAATATCGTATTCTGATATTCAGGCAGTTCACTCATATGCTCCATCACTCCCAAGCCATCCATTCCCGAAAGGCAAATGTCCAGTATCACTATATCCGGCTTGTAAAGCTTTATTGATTCCACCGCTTCATCCCCGGTGCTGACCATATCAACTACTCTCATCTCGTCCTTTGATGCATATGTGGCGATCTGTTTTGCTATCTGTGTGCTGTCGCCATCAGCAATTACAATTTCGATCCCTTTGTTTCCCATAGTATCTCCCTTGTTATGTATAAATTTACAGGATTAAGCGCTTATCCCAACTACTTTATAATAATATTAAATATGATATAATTTGTCAAGTGCTTTTAATATCATTTTTAATATCACATATTATGACAACATTTTACTACAAATTACCCTGCATTTCTCATCTTCGCTTCCAGTCTTATCTTGTCGGCAATGAGGGCGACAAATTCTGAGTTCGTAGGCTTTCCTTTGCCCGCACTTATGGTGTAACCAAACAGTTCGTTGATAGTCTCTATCTTTCCTCTGCTCCAGGCCACCTCTATGGCATGTCTTATGGCTCTCTCTACCCTTGATGCAGTTGTGCCGTACATCTGGGCGATCGTCGGATAAAGCTGCTTTGTTATGGAATTCAAAATGTCCATATCCCCAACTGCTATGACTATCGCACTTCGGAGATACTGGTAGCCTTTGATGTGCGCCGGAACGCCTATCTCGTGGATTATCCTGGTCACCACCGCCTCCAGCTCGTCCGTCTTCTGCTCATTTTCATCCATCTTCAGAAGCTGAGTCGTATTGCTTCCGCGACCTTTACATGCATCATCAAGCACACCTCTGACCTTCTTCTCATCGTATGGCTGTTCAAGCAGTCTCACCACTGCCTTGTCACCTATCGTCGAAAATACAAAGTCCAGATAATTTCTGTGCTGCTTCGATGAACAGAGCACAAATTTGACATTTCTCAGGTTCTTATTTCCAGATACGCCCTCGACCATATCCGTGATATCCGTACCGGGTATAACCTCGTCCGCGATCACTATGTCTGGCTTATCTTCTGCAATTTTCTTAACAGCTTCGTCACCCTTCTCACAACATCCAATGTACTCATAATCAGGCATATCCTCAAATACGTGCTTTAGCTGTTCAATTTCTCTTTTGTCATGTTTTACCATCATAACTTTAACATGACTCATGTTATACTCCTTCCCAAGTATAGTGACGGAATAACAATATTTACTTTTTTATTCCTGTTATTCCACTACGAACATTATATATAAATGTAGTTTTCTTGGGAATATATAGAACTTCGCAAGTTACGACAGCATCAGCTTCCGGAAAACATTTTTTCTACTGCGACTGACACCAGCAGACCACATACGCACATTTAATGAAAAAATGCGGCATATCTTCCCTTTTCGGGTCGATATGCCGCGCATGATCACTTCTCTTTTGTATGTTCTTTTTCTCTGAGTCTTATGATCGCATCATAGGCCGCCGGATTGTGCTCCTTCAGGTGCTCATCCATTCGTTTTCTTCTCGCCTTATATCTGTCGACAAATTCAGGATGCTCGCTCTCAAGCCTGTGAAGAAGCTGGCTCCGCCTGCGCTCGATACGCTCTGCAACAGAGTCCTCATCCTCGCCTGTGGCCCTCACGATCTCCTCTATGTGGGCCTCCATATGCTCAAGCCATTCTTCCTCATCCTGTATATCCATCTGCTTCCAGAAACCGGTCATGAGCTGTTCAACCCCGGTTCCATTCTTCATACTGCCTATGGACTCGCGGATGTGCTTCTCTATGACATCTTCCGCATCATCGCCAAATGCCCACACAAGCTCCTGAGCCATGTGCTCCGCTCTCTTTCTCCTGATGTCATGATAGCTGTTATGTACACCAACCAATGGATATGGACTCTCAAGGCCGCAGTCTGACAGTGCTCTCTCCATGGTTTGTCTCACGCATCCTGCCTCTATCATGTCGCCAAGTCCAAGCTTTCTGAGCTGGGCGTTGAGCTGGCCTATATGCTCCGTGATATAGAGCTTCACCCCCTTCTCTTTCAGCGTATCATACATGATCCTGAGGGCCTTGGCAGCCGTCACATCCACGCTTCCCATGGCGGACGCATCCACTATGACCGCCTTTGTGTCATCCTGTACCGCATCCATGATATCCTTCTGGAATATGGCTATATTTGCAAAGAACAGATTACTGCTGAATCTGTAAATAACTATATTCTGTATCGGGTATGCATGCTTGAACCTCTCGAGCGCAAGGAATTCCTCATGTCCAGGTACCATTCCAAGGAAGCTTCTCGGAGGGTCCGCAGCCTTCCTTATGACTGCGGCAAATGAGAGTATGATTCCTATAAGAACTCCATTTATCGTTCCAAGTACCAGCACACCTAGGAAAGCTCCGCAGAATATGTAGAATTCCACCTTACTCACCTTCCACAGCTTTGCCGCCAGATCAAATTCCAGAGCACTGTAGAGTGCGGAGATGACGATTGCCGTGAGCACCGGAACCGGCAGATAACCTATAAATCCCGTTCCACACACGAGGATCACGATCATCACTACTCCTGCAAATATTCCAGTGAGCTGTGTCCTGCCTCCATACTGCTCACTCATTGTGGTTCTGGACACGGAACCGTTTATTGGACAGCAGCCTGTGAATGCCGCTGCAAGATTTGCCATTCCAAATGCCAGAAGCTCCTGATTATCGTCTATCTTATATCTGTTCTTCTGGGCGAAATTGTTCTCAGCCAGAAGCGTCTCCGCCATGATTACTACTGCTATCGACAGACTGACCGTCATGATATTTGGAAGCATCCTCTCATCTATCTGTGGTACAACGATCTGTGGAAGTCCTCTGCTCACCTCCGACAGACATACTATTCCGTATTCATCCATATCTATCACGCAGGACAGCAACGCTCCCGCTGTCATGACGCATATCGCCATCGGAAACTTTGGTATGAATCTTCTTGAAACAAGCAGTACCGCAAGAGCCGTAAGTCCCATGATTATTGACGGCACATTTACATCTCCTATCGTCTCTGCTATGTGTTCCACAAGCTCGAACAGTTCTCCTGTTCCCGCTCCGGCTCCATAGAGCTTCGGCACCTGCATGAGTATGATGGTGGTGCATATTCCTGATATGAATCCGCCCATGACCGGAGTCGATATGTAATTTACAAGCTTGCCCGCCTTGAACAGGAAGAATACCAGCAGCCACAGCGCCGTAAAGAATGTTATCACAGGAACGACCTGCATCGCCTGCTCCGTTCCCGGCGTAACCCCCAGCGTCACCAGTGCCGCTCCGACCAGCGCCGCAGGCGCGGCATCCACACCGAACACGAACTGCCTCGACGTGGACAGCAATCCAAATATTATGATCGGGAACACCGAACCATACAATCCATATACCGCCGGCAGCCCGGCTATCTGTGCATACCCCATCGATATCGGTATGGACACCGCCGCTATGATAATTCCTGTCAAAAGATCAGGAAGCAAATTCTCTTTTTTATAATTCTTTAGTGTATGACATAATGAAATTTTTGAAACCTTGATTTTCTTGCCCTCCTGGGATGTTTGTGTGTGCCGGTCTGCCTTATGCTAAAGTCCGGCACTTCTGTTCTTAATTTTATCACTAAACAGGATTAATTTCACTCCTCCAGCATATTTTCAATAAAAATCCCATACCCCCTGGTTGGATCGTCTACGAATACGTGGGTGACGGCGCCGATTATCTTGCCATCCTGGATGATCGGGGAACCGGACATTCCCTGTACCACTCCGCCCGTCAGGTCTATGAGAGCATCATCGGTCACGTGGAATTCTATATTCTTGTCGGATGAATTCCTGTCCACATACTCTATGTCTATCTCATACTTCTCAAGCTCGCCGCTCATTCTGGAATTTATATAAGCCTGCCCCTTGCGGACTTCATGACCTCTGGCTATATACATACGCTCCGCATCGCCGTATTTTGCCTGGCAATAGCTTGTGTCCAGATGACCATATATTCCACTTGCACTGTTGCCGTCAATAATGCCGACCAAAGATCTTCTATAGGCAATGCTTCCCTGAAGTCTGCCCGGTTCCGAGGAGTACGACTTGCTTATATTTGTAATATCCGTTGTGTACACACCGCCGGTGCTGCACCGCATCATAACTCCCGTATCTATATCCGACACACTGTGTCCAAGGGCCATGAAATTTGTTCCGTCGACAAATGTAACCGTGCCTATTCCCGACACATCATCCTTCACCCACGCACCCAGCAGATAAGCGCCATTCTCGTTTTTTTCCGGCGTGATGCTACAGACCTTCTCCTCCCCATCCCTTATATATCTCACGGACAAGCTATCACCCTGGCTTTCAGCAACAATATCAAGCAGCTCCGACCTCTTAGATATCTCCATACCGTCTACACTCACAATATAATCCCCTGTACAGACCTTTCCATCAGCAGGGCAACAGGACTCGCCATTTTCATTTTTAAAGCTGCACACATCCACCACCAAGACTCCATCCGTCTTCATATAGATTCCCATCGCCTCGCCGGACGGAACTACAGGCCGGTCAAATATATCACTTCCAAACTCCGCATCCTTCGTGGTCGCCCTTGACACTACCCCATCAAGTGTTGAGCTTGTCTTCTCTGACCTTCCAACATCCACTCGTCTGTCCACCAACACACATAAGATAAATAGTGCTGCAAGGAGCAACAGATCCGCCACAGCCACCCATATGATCACTTTCTTATATCGCCTCATAATCTATTCCTCCTACATATACGTAAAAACAACTAATAGCTTATAAAAAAAGAGTAACAGCCTTGGCTGTTACTCTTAGTATGTTGTGTTAGGAATAACTTTATATCAGTATTTTTTTGTCTTTTCTGCCATTTGTTTCATCTCGCGGGCATTGCTCATGACTGCCTCAGTTATGGTCACGCCGCCGAGAAGTCTTGCGATCTCCTCTGTTGATTCCTCGTCGCTTAATCGGACGATCCTTGTCACTGTCTTGCCCTCGTCGGCAGACTTTTCTATGAGATAATGACTGTCTGCCATCGCTGCGATCTGCGGAAGATGGGTTATGCTTATAACCTGATGGCTTCTGGAAATAACTGCCATTTTTTCAGCAACCTTCTGAGCTGCACGGCCGCTTATTCCCACATCGATCTCATCGAATACAAGAGTGCCGATATTGTCCTCGGACGCCATGCAGGATTTGATCGCCAGCATGATCCTTGAGAGCTCACCGCCTGAAGCCACGTCATATAACGGTCTCAGCTTCTCGCCGACATTTGTCGAAATGACAAAATAGCAGTCATCGATTCCATTTGCCGTACACTCCGGAAGCCTGTCAAATACCATGTCGAACCGAACCTCCATGAAACTCAGATCAGCAAGTGCATCTCTGATGTCTCTGCACAGATTCTCAGCCTGCTTCTGTCTCTCAGCAGTAAGCGCATCTGCTGCCTTGAGCATGGCTTTCTCCGCCTTTTTTATTTTGTCTGAAAGTCCTGCTATATATTCGTCATATTCAGACAGCCTTTCATATTCCTTCCTGCTGTCCTCCAGATATTTGAGCACCTCTTCCAAGGTGCTTCCATATTTTCCCTTTATATCATTGATGACGTCAAGCCTGGACTCAACACTTCTAAACTCAGAATCGTCAAAGTCCATGCTCTGCATGTAATCATTTAATTCAACGTTAAAATCATTCAGCAGCGCGTCAATATTTTCCAACTGACTATACAGACCGTCTATCTCTCCGTCGAGATCCTTTATACCCTTCATCGATGCCAGCGCTCTGCCGATCTCATTTCCCGCAGATGAAGAAGATTCATAACCTGTAACGCTGTATACATCCGAAGCTGCCGCAACTATATCGCGTGAATTGACCATCCTGTTGTACTGATGCTCAACATCTTCGTCCTCACCAGTCTTTATATTTGCTGACTCGATCTCCGCAATCTGGTACTTGAGGAATTCTACCTTTCTGCTCCGCTCCGCCTCATCCATCGAGAGCTCGTCCATCTCACGCCTGAGTGTGACGTACTCTCTGTGACACTCTGCAACCTTCTGCTTCAGGGGATCTATGGATGCTCTGCCATATTTATCCAGAAGCTTCATATGCTCCGCTTTCTTAAGGAGCGTCTGCTGCTGGTGCTGCGTGTGCATATCTATGAGAAGCGCAGATACCTCCCTGAGCTTTGCGGCGGTCACCGCCATATCATTTATAGTGTTTATGGTTCTGGAATTATTTATTCTCCGCGTGATGAGTATCTCGCCATCCTCCGATGGCTCCACTCCCAGATCTCTGATCTGCTCAATCACCTGGGGATCATCCACCAGGAAAAGCAGTTGACAGAAGCCCTCCTTGTCAGGCTCCCTGACTATATCCTTCGGAAGCTTATCTCCCATACCAATCTTCAGGGCTCCCATGATTATGGACTTACCCGCACCGGTCTCACCGGTAAGTATGTTGAGATTATCGGTAAAATTAACATTTGCATCGTCTATGAGTGCAATATTCTTGATATGTACATTAAGTAACATTTGTATCCTCCTGTTGACGCACAGACTTTATTACACATAACATATTACAGAGAGCTGTCATCTCTGCATCTTATCTATCGTCTTCATGACCGAATCGGTCATCTCCCGGCTTCTGACCGCCAGGAATATGGTGTCGTCCCCGGCTATACTTCCGAGGAGTCCATTTATCTCCACATTGTCAAGTGCTGCGGCAACTGCCATCGCCATGCCCGACACTGTCTTGATCACTATCAGATTCTCCGCCGGCACCATGGATAATATGCCAGCCCCGAGAACCTTTCTGTACGACTCTATGGACTCATGTGTTGCCGACTTTCCCAGAGTGTACTTCTGCCTGCCACCCGCCACGGCAACCTTGGTGAGGTTGATCTCTCTTATATCTCTCGATATGGTGGCCTGGGTCGTGGAAAAGCCCGCCTCTGCCAGCTTCTCCAGCAGTTCATCCTGAGTCTCTATATCATATTGTTCGATTATCGACAAAATCTTCGCCTGTCGCTTCTGTTTCATATCACTTTCCCCCAAGCTTGTTTCTAAGTATCTCGTAGAAATTCACATCACTCGCCTTTACGAGCTGCGTGGTTCTCTTTGACACGCATATATCAAGGATATCGCCTGCTGCCAGCTCGAAATCATTTCCACCGTCAAATGAAACTATCGCCTCGGTGTCCTGCGTCTTCCTCTTCTTGGCGATCTCTATTGAAACCTTTGCATCACTAGGAAGCACAATACTCTTCGAAGTCAGCGAATGTGGACATACCGGAGTGATGACCATCAGTCTTGCCATAGGATCCACGATCGGACCTCCGGCTGAGAGATTGTAACCCGTGGAGCCAGTGGGGGTCGATATGATGATTCCATCTCCATCATAGGCATTCAGAAAGCTTCCATTTACATAGACATCAAGACCTATAAGTCTTGAAAATCCTGCCCTGCTGATAACTATATCATTGAGTGCCCTCTTCCTGCACTCCTTGCCATCTCCTGTTCTGACTGTTCCCCTGATCATCATTCTGTCCTGCATGGAATAATCATCCGCAAGCAGTCTGTCTATGATGGTCTGCCAGTTGGTGATCTCCCCCTCAGTGAGGAATCCCACCGTTCCAAGATTTATCCCGAACAGAGGAATCTCCACATGGCTGGCACTGGATGCCACATTGAGGAGTGTTCCATCCCCTCCAAGAACAAGTATACAGTCAAAGCTCTCAAGCTCATCCGTAACCTGCTGCTTGTCACATGCACTGAAGCTGTAGCAGTCCATGGCTTTACACGCACCATTTTGCGATTCAATATACGCTGTGAGCTCCGACGTTATACGATTATCCTCATCCTTATCCGGGTTATATACTATATAAAAATTCTTCATATCGTATCCTCTATGACTTGTTCAGTTCGTTGTGGGACTCCTCCACCAGAGCCTTTATGTCGAATTCCTCATCCGTCTTCGACTCGTCCTTTGATATGTGGAGCAGATATTCTATGTTGCCCTCAGGTCCTTTTATAGGTGAATAGCTGAGGTGCAGTGTGCGGAATCCTATGCTTCTGGCATAACCGACTATCATCTCCACAACCTCAATATGGGTTGAAAGCTCTCTGACAACGCCCTTCTTGCCGACCTTCTCTCTTCCCGCCTCGAACTGCGGCTTGATAAGGCACACGATCTCTCCACTATCCGTAAGCAGCTCCTTTACCGCTGGAAGCACCTTTGTAAGAGATATAAATGACACATCTATCGAAGCAAATTCAATCTTATCGTCAATATCCTCAGGTGTGACATATCGTATATTTGTTTTCTCCATACAGACAACTCTCTCGTCATTTCTGAGCTTCCATGCAAGCTGTCCATGACCCACGTCAACGGAATACACCTTCACCGCACCATTCTGCAGCATACAGTCGGTAAAACCGCCGGTGGAAGCACCTACATCCATGCACACCTTACCCGCAAGCTCCACACCGAAATGATCCATAGCCTTCTCAAGCTTCAGGCCTCCACGGCTCACGTATTTGAGGGTGTTGCCCCTGACCTCTATCTTAGCAGTCTCGTCAAATGTCGTGCCGGCCTTATCCTCTTTGTTATTGTCAACATACACTATTCCTGACATGATGATGGCTTTCGCCTTCTCTCGTGAATCTGCCAGTCCCTGTTCTACAAGGAGAACATCAAGTCTCTTCTTCATCTGTCTTCCTCTTATTCTGTACAATCTGTCGATATTATATGTTTTATCCTGTCATACAGCGAATCCGCGTCAAGCTTCAGCATCCTCCTGAGCTCATCCACGCTTCCATGCTGTACAAATGTATCCTCAATGGCACACACTGTCACATCCACATCAAGGTGTCTGTCCATGACATACTCCTCGACCAGAGATCCGTATCCGCCATGCTTTATCTCTTCTTCAATAACCACTATATGTTCATGATCCCTGCTGAGCTCATCTATCATATCAGTATCTATCGGCTTCAGAAATCTTGCATTGACAAATGTGACATTTGTTCCCTCTGCCAGCAGTCTGTCATATACCTTCTCGGCCTCCTGAACCATGTTGCCAACAGCCACTATGGCAAGCTTCTGTCCCCTGTGGATCATCTCGCTCCTGCCATACTCAATATCCGCATTGTATTCCTTAAGTCCATAATAAGCCTCTCCTCTGGAATACTTGAGCGCAACCGGACCATCGTAAGCAACAGCCCACTCCATCGCTCTGGTGAGCTCATATCTGTTCTTCGGCGCAATGATGGTCATGTTCGGAATATGTGACAGAAACGCAGTGTCAAATATGCCCTGATGTGTATCGCCATCTGCACCGACAAGCCCTGACCTGTCAATGGCAAATATGACATGCAGCTTCTGCAGGCACACATCGTGTAAGATCTGATCATATGCCCTCTGCAAAAATGACGAGTATATCGCAACCACTGGCACCAGTCCCGACGCAGCAAGTCCCGCAGCAAACGTCACCGCATGTTCCTCCGCGATGCCAACGTCAAAAGCTCTGTCCGGGAACTCCGCAGCAAATGCCGACACTCCTGTTCCCTTGCCCATGGCAGCCGTTATGGCCGTTATCCTTGGATCAGCCTTGCCAAGCTCCACCAGCTTTCTGGCAAACACTCCTGTGTTTGTCATGGCCTTCCGGTCCTTAATAACCTTTCCAGTCTGTATATCAAACGGATCAACGCCGTGGAAATAGCTAGGGTGTCTCTCGGCATGGGTATACCCCTTGCCCTTCACTGTCTTCACATGCACAAGGATCGGTCTGTTAAGCTTAAGCGCCTTTCGGAAAGTGGCCTCCATCACATCTATATCGTGTCCGTCTATAGGTCCTATATATGTGACTCCCAGCTCCTCGAAGAACATCCCCGGCACAAATATCTGCTTGATGGAATCCTTTGACTTCTTCAGTCCTCTGGCAAGATGTTCTCCAGCCACAGGGATCTTCATGAGGATCTTCTCCACATTGCCCTTAAAATCATTGTACTGCTGCCCAACACGTATCTTGCTGAGATATGTGGACATGCCGCCAACATTCTGATCGATGGACATATTGTTATCGTTCAGCACAACAAGGCAGCCGGTCTTGATATCCGCCATATTATTCATGGCCTCATATACCATGCCACCTGTGAAGGAGCCATCTCCGATCACTGCGGCAATCTTCTCATTTGTACCCTTGATACTTCTGGCACACGCCATTCCAAGCGCAGCGGAAATGGATGTTGAGCTGTGTCCTGTATTGAACGCATCGCACGGGCTCTCACTGGTCTTCGGAAAACCGCTCATTCCTCCAAACTGTCTGAGAGTGCCCATCTCATTCTTCCTGCCCGTCAGTATCTTGTGGACATAGGACTGATGTCCCACATCCCATATAAGCTTATCCTCAGGGAAATCCAAAACCCTGTGAAGTGCCATGGTAAGTTCCACGCATCCAAGATTCGGAGCCAAATGTCCACCGGTCTCGCTCACATGCGACACCAGAAATTCTCTGATCTCATCCGCCAGCTCCGGCAGATCTTCCCTGTCTATATCCTTTATATCGTTTGGTTTATTTATTCTATCCAGTATATTCATATGCACACCACGAGAGGAGTCCTATTTATCCCTGTTTATCAGCCAGATGACCAATTCCTTCAGAAACTCATTGTCCCCGCCTATCTCTTCCAATTCTCTTACTGCTCTCTCCGACAGCTCAGTCACATAACGTCTGGATTCATCAATTCCATGTATTGTGACATATGTAACCTTGCCATTCTCCTCATCACTCAGCGTCGGCTTTCCAAGGAGCGCACTGTCTCCACAGACATCCAGAATATCGTCCTGGATCTGGAATGCCATGCCGACGTCCGATGCTATCTTGTGTACCGCCGCAACCTTAGCCTCGTCTGCCCCCGCAAGTATCGCGCCTATCATCATGGATGCCTCTATGAGGGCTCCGGTCTTGTTCTCATACACATATTCAAGCTGCTCCTTTGAGAGCTCCTTGCCGGTCATCTCCACATCGACGACCTGACCGCCTATCATGCCGTTTATACCCGGCTTCTGCGCAAGCACACACATCGCAGGCGCCACAGCATGTATATCCTCACCCATGCCAAATGCCTTACATGCGGTCTCATATGCATAATTGAGCAGCGCATCCCCCGCAAGAATGGCCATCGCCTCGCCAAATACCACATGGGATGTCTTTCTTCCGCGCCTGTAATCGTCATTGTCCAGAGCCGGAAGATCGTCATGTATGAGTGAATATGTATGTATCATCTCTATCGCAGCCATGAACGGCTTTATAACCTCTGACTTGCCGCCGAACAGCCTGTATGTCTCCTCCATGAGCATGGGACGAAGCCTCTTTCCACCCGCCTCTACCGAGTACGCCATGGCCTCACACACTGTCCTGTTAAATCCGTCTGCAGGTGGCAGATAGCTCTCAACTATATCGTTGATCCTTGCCGCCTTCTCCGCTATAAGTTTATCTATCATGCTTCCTCCTGACCCGAAAGTGTTATCATCTCTTTCTCAACATCGCACAGGTAATTCCTGCATCTGTTTATGAGCTGGACGCCCTCAGAATAAAGCTCCATGGACTTCTTGAGCCCCGTATCAGTATTCTCAAGCGCAGCCGCTATCTCATCAAGTCTGGCAAGAGCCTCCTCTATGGACACATCCTGAAGAGTGTCCGCTGTATCCATATTCTGTGTATCTTCTGCCATATCTATTCCTCCTGCCCGGTCACGTCAGCCACGACCGCCTGTATTCTTCCATCATGAAGAGTTATCTCTATATCATCCCCAGGTGTGATCCCTGACACAGATCTGACAGGCTCACCATCCGATGAAATATATCCAAATCCATTTATGAGCTTAGCTGTAGGCGAAAGGCCATGTATCCTCTCCGTCATGACCGCCAGGGCATTCCTTGTCATGTCGTACTTTCTGCCCATCGCGCTCTTCATCCTGTCATGAAGCCTGTCACAGTGCACCGATCTATCCTCTATCTTATCCGCCATCAGCCCATTTATCTGCTTCTCTATTCTGTCAAGCTGCTGCCTCTGACTGTCCATTCTTCCGGATGGACTCAAAAGTCTGAGCTGCCTGTCATAACCATCCAGACTCCTCGCAAGTCTGTCTATCCTGCCGGATATCAGCATGGTGAGCTGTTCAAGTCTCCTGTCAAATCCGGCAACTGTCTCTGCCACCACCGGAAGCGCATGCATGACAGCCGTGGACGGATTGGATTCTCTCCTGTCCGCAACCATGTCCGCAACTGTGGTGTCTATCTCATGCCCCGTAGCCGATATGATAGGCGTCTCCGCATTGAATATGGCCCATGCCACCTGCTCCTCATTGAACGCCCACAGATCCTCCTTGGAGCCTCCGCCTCTTCCAACGATTATGAGGTCGAGCCCCATGGAATCAAGTATCTCGATTCCTCTGGATATATCCGCCGCCGCATACTGTCCCTGCACGGTCGCAGGATAACAATAGAGCTGGGCATACGGATCCCTCCGTTTTGCCACTGCACGGATATCGCTTATCGCAGCCTTTGCCCCCGCCGTCACTATACCAATACGCCTCGGATAGGCGGGAATAGGCTTCTTGTATTCCTGCGAAAACAGCCCCATGCCGTCCAGTCTGGCTATGAGTCTCTCCAGCTTGGCATTCACCTCGCCGTCACCCACACGCACCAGCCTGTCTACATAGAGCTGATACTTTCCGTCTCTCACGAAGACATCAATATGACCAAATGCATGAACCTTGTCTCCGTTCTTCGGAGCAAACTTGAGTCCATATACCTGTTTTCCCGCAAACATAACAGCCGCCAGAACTCCGCTGGGATCCTTGAGACTGAAATACATATGACCTCTCTTGTCTGTTCCGAGTCCTGTGATCTCTCCCTCAACCCCCAGACTGCCAAGCCACGGCTCGCCGCTGACCAACTCCTGTATCCTCTCATTGAGTTCCTTGACTGTATATATGTTATTCTGCTGTGGCATCTGCGCCACTCTCCTTCTTGTCCTTATCACCGGATACAAGCTTTGCAAGAAGTGCATTCACGAACTTGCTCGCCGATGCATCACAATACTTCTTTGCCAGCTCAACCGCCTCATTGATGGCGACCTTCTCCGGTATGCTCTCATCGTACTTCACTTCATAGACACCAAGCCTTAATATAGCCAGCTCCTCCTTGCCTATACGAGGAAGCTTCCAGCCTTCTGATATCTGTGAAATGATCTCATCTATCTCTGCTTTCTTAGAGATGATATTCTTAACCTTGGTGGTTATATAATCTCTGTCCTCATCGCTGACTATTCCGTACAGAAGCGGATCGTCCTCCTCATCTCCCGGCATCTCAGGGTCAAATGCAAAATCAAGCTGATCCTGCATGCCCTCAGCGTCATTGAACTCCAGTGTAAATACTATCTTGAATATCCTGTCTCTTATCTCTCTTCTAGTCATATCTTCCTCTCCACTATATAAAGCTTTATCTGTATCCTATCTGCCGTCTCCAACACGTACACCGGCTATCCTTATGTTGACTTCCTCAACACTCAGTCCTGTCATAGTCTCTATAGCCTGCTTGACCTTATCCTGAACCTGGCCTGATACTGATGGTATGCTGTACTCGTACAGAACCTCTATCGCAATATCAACCTTTACCTTGCCGGGAAGAAGCTCTACCTTAACGCCCTTTGCAGGGTTCTTCTTTCCGAACTTTGAGGCAAGCTCATTTGGAAGGTTGCCTGTAAGTCTGTATACACCTTCAACCTCTCCGGCTGCAAGCCCTGCTATGATAGCCACTACGTCATCCGCTATCTGGACTTTGCCCAGAGAATTGCTCTCTTCTATATTGTAAGAATTATCCTGAACCGCGCTGCCTTCAATCACGATATCATCATTCAACTTATCACTCATGGTCATACCTCCCGTTTCGTATGGGTTATTTGAATCTTATTATAATCTGAAGGCAGCTATTTTGCAAGTATATGCGATTCACGGCTTATCCTTCCGCTGTCTATTTGCCACCCATGACAGATATTGCAACACTGCTTATATCATACCCTGTTTTTCGGATAACTATGTCCTCTATCTGTGCTCTCTCGGTATCCGACAGCGATTCCACATTCAGCGACACGTCAACAGCCTCATCACTTATCGTCACTATGGCATCGCTATACCCCTTTGCCGCCAGAACTGTCTCGACATCTGTCTCCTTCTCTATGGTATCGTTCAGCTTCACATATGTATCTGTCGCCTCCTTCTTTGCCGAATCGCTGAGTGCCTCATCACCTATCACATCCATCAAAGCTTCCTTGCTCCTTGATCTGCTCTGCTCACGGTTCAGCTTTGCCGCGGCCATATTGCTTGTCACCTGTGCACTGGTGAGTACAGCGTCACCGATCTCATCCTCCTGGCCATTGAGCTCCACATCCTCGGTCTGGCCATTCTCATCCTTCACCGCCTGTGAGTTCTCATTTTCCGCCATGGACGATAGATCCTCATAGTTGATCACCTCCACCTGTTTTTTGTCAGCTTTTTCCTTCTTCTTGTCCTTTCCTGCATCCGCAAAGCTCATGTAACCGGCCACCCCTATCATAACTGCAAGTGCGATGACCGCCAGTCTGTTCTTTCCACTGAATTTCTTCATAGTCCCTCCACATTAATTTGCTTCTAATATCACAATCTTATGCGTCGGCACGTCAAATAATGCCTGCACTGCATTCGTTATCTTCAGCGTTGTATCGCCATTTTCCGCCCCCTTGCAAATGATAACCACACCCTCGGTCTCCGGCTCCCTGTACCTGACCACATACGGCGAGCTCCCACTGCCCTCACTCACCATGACCGTCTCCTCCGACACGCTTCTCTGGCTGCTGTCGCCGTTCTCACTGGAACTGCTTCCGGAGTCCTTGAGTGCTATGTTCTCACCGCTGTCCTTGACCGTTATCATCACTCTCACATCTGATATTCCGTCCACCTGCTCAAGCACTGATGTGAGTCTCTCCTCCATATACTCCACATAATCCGTGGTATCCCCTGACATATTCCGGTCATTTCCGCCGGTCACATCCGCGTCTGTCTCATCGGACTGTCCGGTCCATCCGCTCTTTTGGTCATTTTTATCAGTCTTGCTGTTATTTGCCGGCCACACAACTATCATCAGACATATCCCTGACAGCAAAATGAGCAGCAACTTGTATAATCTGTTGTTGCTGCTCTTCAATATATTCATAATCCCCGATATTCCCTTTTTCTTAGAATCCTCCACTACAGTCCCTCCTGCATATGATCTGTATTGCCCCTCCTGATGGTAATCCTGTTCTCATCAACGCCGTATTCCTCTGACACCGCAGATCTTATCCCGTCTGTGTCTACTTTATCAGACTGTATGGATATCTCCATGCTGTCTATCCCAAGCTCCTCCCCGGTGACTATACGCACCACCGCATCGGCATTACAATTGTCAGATATAAACCGCTCCACTACCTCCTCCATGGCCCTGACATACATCTCATCATCGCCCTCGGCCACGTCCATTCCAAGCGATTCACTGTATGTATTGAACTCTATCCTGTCCGCATACCCAAGCCAGCCTATTACAGGATTTATCACAACCATCATCATGACAAATCCCACAGCCGCCTGGACATATCTGCGCATCTTCGGATCCGGGGCAATATACAGCACGACAGAAAAAAGTATACTGCACACAACTATATTTTTCAGCCACTCAGCAAGCATGCACATCCTCCATCCGTTCTATGATATGTTCACCGACATCAGGGCTATGCTTATGATGAACATCATCACGCTTATTCCGCACGCCCTCAGCATAAGCTCCACTGTCTCCGCCATGATGCCTGCTGCCTCGGCATATCTCTTGTCTCCGACCGGCTGCACCACCGCGGCGATGAACCTTAATATGAACATGATGACGATTATCTTGATCATTGGCACTGCGGCCAGTATCACTATCATGATAGTGCACGCCATCCCCATACAATTCCTGATAAACTCTCCTGTGCTCACCATCACACTTATGACAGCGCTCACCGTGGACATCCCTGCACCTTTTCCCAATGTCCTGAGTATGCCATTTCTTGAAAGCCTGTCCATGGACGGTGCTATCATGCTCTTGACCACATTTATCCCGGTTACCACCGCAAACATTGTCCGCATTCCCCACACCGCCAGGCTCTTCATAAGCCCCGCCATCCGGGAGAAATAATCCTCGCTTCCAAGATTATTTATGAGTGCTATGAGCCCGCCGCATTTGATGAGGGGGAGTATGAACCTTATTATCACATTCTGGCAAATGTATATCACCAGGATTATGACCGACTGTGAATATCCGGCACTCTCCGGGCCGCTCACATATAACACAGACGAGGCGTACATTGGATAGAACGCTTTCATGAACTCCGTGACATCTCCTATGGTGTCCTGCACGATGGACTGCACTAGGACGAAATCCCCCAGCAGCAACGATAACAGCACCATGTATGTAACCATGAAACCATGGGCGGATACATACTCGCCCATATTTCCCGCAAGCTGGGCAAATGTACTTCCGAGCACGATCACCGCTATGATCTGCAGCGCCAGCCCCCTGCTTGTCCTGACCTCGTATATGACACTGTCGGAAAACACTTTTAGTGCCATGTCTATGGTGGAATCCACGTCACCACTCTTTAGGGACTCGTATATGTCGTAGAAGGTCACGTCGGATTTGTCTTTTGTGATCTCATTGAGGCTTCCGATGACGGAGTCGTCCCCCAATATATCTGAGTTAATATCAGAGTCACTTTCCGTGGTATTTTCCTTTTCATTCTCAGCATAAAATTCTGGACAATATTTGATATCTGTATCATATGATTCAACTTTACTCTCATTACACACATTTGCCGCATCAGGCACTGACACCCCCATAAAGAGCATCAGCACCACCACTATCAAATTACCCCTCAACTATGGTCACCACCAGATCTATAACTCCCATGAGTATAGGCATACTGAGCAGAATAAGAGTTATCTTTCCCGCCATCTCCACTTGGGATGCCATGGCATTGCAGCCGGCATCTTTGCAGATATCTGATGAAAATCGGCATATATACGCTATACCTATCATTTTCAGGATCACGTCTATATATGAAATATTCACCGACACGTACGCAGTCAGCCTGTCTATGTACGAAGCTATAAGTCTGAACCTGCTCACAACAAAATACATGAGCATCACACACCCGGCTATGGACAACACGATCCCGTACCCGGAATCCAGTTCTTTTATCTTCACCGCTATCAGAACCACGATCACCGCAGCCAGAGAAACCGCCATGAGATTCATCATTTACCCCCACATCTACTCTCATTTATTGCCCTATATTTACAATATCCATGATCTCGTTGAACAGGTCACTTATGTACGGGATAACCCAGGAAAGCACAATGATGAGTCCCGCCAGATTGAGCAGATAGGCGTGCTCCTCCTTGCCTGAATGTTTTAGTATCTGGTTGAGCAGTGCCACCAGAATTCCCACTGCACCTATTTTTAGAAGTATCTGGATCGTCATCGTCTCTCCCTCTTAACCTACATGAGCAATATAACTATGAATACGCCTCCAAGCAGTCCAAGTGAATTGGCAAGCCTCTTTATCCCGGAACTTCTGGCGCGTTCCCGCTGGTATCTGTCCGTAATTATATCTTCCACAAGATTTATCCTTGAGAGCTGTGCCTCAACGTCCATATCTCCCATTATCTTTCCAAGCCTGTCCACATCCGCCAGCACCTCCAAGCTCAGGGCACTGTCCCGCCTCAGCATCGCCAGTGAGTCTGTCCACAATTCTGCAAATGGCCTATCCCTGTTCTTCTCAGACATCTCCGCCAGACCGTTCACCCATTTACCAACATTTCCCTTAAGACGCTTTGCACTGTCGGCAAGTATCTCCGGGAGCTCCGATCCGGCATACATGATCTGCCCCTTGAACAGTTGTATGAAGAGCAGCATTTCCTCCATCTCCTTCACCATGCGCCCATGCAACTGCCCTATGGCATGTCCCACCATAAATGAGGCATATACGATCAGACATCCCCCTATCGCCTTAACCATGTCCTGCCTCCCATCTAATCGTACCAGCACAGCCGGTTGCCCTGGCCGTCAAATATATCAGAGATCTGTCCTGCCTTATCGCCTCCAAGCACAACATACCTCTCAAAAACCCTGTTCTCCACAAGACGCCTTATCCCTGCCCTGTCTCTCACATCATCCATGGAATAGCCATGTGCAGTTGCAAGCAGACGGCAGCCGCAGTTTATCACGCCGAAAATGGCATCGACATCCTGCTGCCCTCCTATCTCATCGACCGCTATGAGATCAGGCGCCATGGTTCGAACCAGCATCATCATTCCTGAAGCTTTTGGACAGCAGTCAAGAACATCAGTCCTCATTCCGACATCATTCTGCGGAACACCCTTGTAGCACGCCGCTATCTCCGATCTCTCATCAACCACACCAACTGTCATTCCTCCGTCTGACACTACTCTTATGATGTCCCTGAGCAGTGTGGTCTTGCCGTGACACGGAGCGGACACTATGAGCGTGTTCATCAGCTTGCCATCACCGTATATGTATGGCAGGACATCACCGCTGCATCCCTTGATCTCATGTGCCACCCTGATATTTAGAAATGATATGTGTCTGATGCATTTGATCCTTGTTCCATCGAGTATGATCTTGCCCGCAACTCCTACCCTGTGTCCACCGCACACGGTGATAAAGCCCTGACGTATCTCATCCTCATAGGCATACAGGGAATGATTGCAGATACATTCCAGAGTGTCGTTCACATCCCTGGCAGTCACTATGTACGCATCCTTCATATTACAGGTTCTTGATCCGCAGGAATCAACATATATCTCCGAGTCCTCGTATCTAAGTATAAAGGGACTATTCACCCTCAGACGTATCTCCCACAGTCTCCCATAATCAAGCCTCAGCTTCTCAACCATGCACCTGATCCTGACGGGAAGCAGATGCAATATATCTTCTCCACACATATGTATCGTCCTTCTTCTATATAACACTGTCTGTACAGCTACATAAAAAGTATATTCAGAGGGTGGATAGGTTAGAACCTTTGGTTGCTTACAGCGCAAAAAAGTCCCGGCGATTCAAATATCCTGAATCACCGGGACTCTTATTCTTCTTATATGTTATCGTAGGTAGTTATATCCTAATGCTGGTAACAATTATTATACTCTTGAAAGATACTCGCCAGTACGTGTATCGATCTTGATCGTGTCACCCTCGTTAACGAAGAGAGGTACTGATACCTGTGCGCCTGTCTCAACTGTACATGGCTTTGTTGCACCTGTAGCTGTATCACCCTTAACACCTGGCTCGCACTCTGTGATAACAAGCTCAACGAAGAGAGGTGGCTCTACAGCAAATACGTTGCCATTGTGTGAACAGATCTTACACATCTCGTTCTCCTTAACGAACTTAAGTGAATCACCTATAGCTGCTGAGCTGATAGGAATCTGATCATATGTCTCTGGATCCATGAAGTAATAAAGATCTCCGTCATTGTACAGATACTGCATGTCCTTTCTCTCGATGTGAGCCTTCTCACACTTCTCTGTTGGACGGAATGACTTCTCTACAACACCGCCACTCTTGATGTTCTTAAGCTTTGTTCTAACGAAAGCTGCACCCTTTCCTGGCTTAACGTGCTGGAACTCTATAATCTGATAAATATTTCCTTCGAATTCGATTGTAACGCCGTTTCTAAAATCGCCTGCTGAGATCATCTCTGCCATAACTATCTTATCCTCCTTAAAGATATAAACTTCTTGTCACATTTTATAATATATGAAATAAATTTTCAACTATTTTTTACCATACCATCAACCTTTATCAGGTAAGTCTACGTTTCTGCGCTTTCTACTGTCGTATATACACAGCAATACAAACGCACATACTCCTACAGCACTCACGATGGCTCCCGGTATAAGACCTGCGGTATGATACCTGAGTTCTATATCGTGATAGCCGCCACTACTAAATCTCTATCAGCTTCTTCTCTGATCCTGTAAGATTCCTGTAACCATCCTCCGTCACAACAACCAGATCCTCTATCCTGACACCAAACTGTCCAGGAATATAGATTCCCGGTTCAACTGTTATGACCATGCCAGGTTTCAATATGTCATCACACTTAGGTGAAAATCTCGGATTCTCGTGTATAAACAATCCCACCGAATGTCCAAGTCCATGTCCAAAGCAATCTCCATATCCGGCATCGGCTATTATACGTCTAGCAACAGCATCAACATCGTTACATCTGACTCCTGGTTTTATCATGTTCATAGACTCCGTCTGAGCCTTGAGTACCGTATCATACACATATTTCATTGAATCAGATGCCTTTCCTATTGCTACGGTTCTGGTCATATCTGAACAATATCCCTCATATATACAGCCAAAATCCATAGTGAGGAAGTCCCCCTTATTCAGAGTCTTATCCGTAGGAATAGCATGCGGCATGGATGAATTCATTCCAGATGCAGCTATGGTGTCAAAACTCAAGCCTTCCGCACCATTTTTCTTCATATGATACTCCAGTTCAAGCGCAACATCCTTCTCTGTAATGCCAGGTCTGAGATATTCCAGTATATGTGAAAATGCCTTGTCTCCTATTGACTCCGCTGTATGGATATTCTCGATCTCCTCATCTGTCTTTATCTCTCTTAAGGAATCCAGCTTACCATCAAGACTTATCCATTCCACACCGGATATTCCTGTCGAATATTCCGAATACTCTCTATAGCTGATGCTAAGATTCTCAAATCCAACTCTCAGATTCCCAGAATTTTTTCTCTGTCCATCAAGAATAGACGAAATACACGCAACATATCCTTTTCCAGCAATATCCGCACATTCATATCCTTCACACTCGCGCTGAACCTGCTCTGTATATCTTGAATCCGTTATGACTGTCTTACCTGATCCTGCCAGAACTATAACGCCCTCGCCGCGGTACGATGCTATATATCTCATGTTGTACCTGTCCGTGATCAATATCGCATCAAGATTCATCTCATCTATTATCCTTCTGACCTTTTCATAAGCAATTGCTGTGTCCATAACCATCATCTCCCACCTTCTATATAAGAACTTATTTCCTGTACTATCTCATCTATTTCAATTCCTGTAACCGGAACTATGATATCAGCGGCAGCTTCATACACTGGTCCTCGCTGTCCCATAAGTTCCCTCACTCTCTGATCTACATTTTCTCCCTGCAGAAGAGGTCTGGTCGTATCTCCCGCAAGTCGCCTTACTACCTCCTCAGGCTTAACGTCCAGATATATGATCCTGCCCATTCGCCTGAGTTCATCCACATTCGCCTGTCTCATAGGCAGTCCGCCTCCAGTGGATATAACCGTATGTGACAGCCGGCTGTTCAGCTCCTTAAGGGTATCAGTCTCAAGCTGTCTGAAATAAGCTTCCCCCTTCTCGGCAAATATCTGCTTTATACTGCAGCCTGCCTTCTCCTCTATATAAGAATCTACATCAAGCAGATCAAATCCAAGCTTATCCGCGAGCACCCTGCCAATGGTTGTCTTACCACACCCCATAAAGCCTATCAGGATAACATTATCCCTGACCGACTGCAGCAATCTGTCGTACACAATATCAGCAACATCCTCCGATATGGATATATCATTCCAGAGCTCATATGCAATTATTCCCTGATAAAGGAGCATACGCAAACCATTGTACGCCAATGCTCCAGCCTGTCTGCAAAGCTTCATAAACTTTGTCTCAAACGGATTATATATGAGATCGATTCCCACACTGACTCTGTCGTAAAAATGTGGATCATCGATGACTACCGCCTCATTTTTCGGTGCCAGACCTATCGATGTGGACTGGAATACCACGAACTTATCATCTACATTCTCCTGCAGTAACTGTCCATAATCACCAAGTCTCATGGCAGTCATTGTCTCTCTGCCAAAATGACCATTCATGTCCTCTGCTATCGTCTGTGCCTTCTCGATCGTTCTGTTAAGGATATATACCTTATCCGCACCCTTATTCATGCACATATATGCCACAGCTCTCGCTGCACCGCCTGCGCCAAGTATGATAACCTTTTTACCGTCAAGTCCCACTCCGTAGGACTCCAGTTCTCTGGACAGCCCCATCATATCTGTGTTATATCCCTTATATCCATTTACAGTTCTAACAAGAGTGTTGACCGCACCTATTGCCGCTGCCCCCTCATCTATATCCACAAGTGAAGCCATTATCTCATTCTTGTGAGGTACAGTGGCGTTCATTCCCAATATATTCAGTTCAAACGCTCCCTTTACGGCATCCGCCAGCCCCTCCTTATGGGTGTGGAACGGCACATACACTTCATTGATTTCCAATATATCGCTGAGTGTGTTGTGTATAAGCGGTGACATGGTGTGCTGAACCGGATCACCAAGCAAACCTAATAATCTTGTCTTTCCATTTATCTCCATATGTATCTCCATCCTTCAGTCTCTTATTTTGAACAGAGTCAGTATAACACAAAAAGAAACCGGAGTATATAACCACCCCGGTTTCTATATTTATTGCTATTATTTATACTATATACGCATTATGCAAATACATTCTTCTTCTCGGCAATGAAATCTCCAAGTGCCGGAACGTCTATAGTATTGTCTGTCAGGTCGAACAATGGATCTGCGGCCTTAACCTTGATCATTGTATATACAGGAACTGTCTTGCCCTGGTAATATACCTCCACAACGATGTATGTGTAATTTCCACCATATGGTGCATAACACGAATCATCAGGTGTAAGGGCTGTACCATTGCCATTTCTCACAATATCCTTTATATCGCCTGCAATTGATGTTAACTTGGCTGTACCAATCTTATCGTATGACTTAATCATCTTATCAGTATTCTCTGTATAGCTTGGTCTGATTGAGTAATCGGAATCATCGTAATCCAGATCATAGTAAATGTTAACCTTTGTTACCTTTGTCTTCTCCGGAATTCCAATCTTATAATCAAACTCAGGATCATCTGTCTTTGAGTCAACCTCACTTACATATACAGTCTTTCCTGATGAAGCAAGTGCCTCTGCATCCTTTGGAAGCTCATCCTCTGCAGCCCATGTCTGCTTTGGATCGTAACACTTGATAGTTGGCATCTCTGGTACTGCTGATGCACTGTTTACAATAACGTTGATGAACAGCTTTCTCTCATCATTGTTTCTTGTACGTCTACCTGTAACTGATGAATGTCCGGCACCACAATATGTGATCGCACCACTGCCATAAGCTGTAGTGTAGATGAAGTAAGCCTCCATTGCATCTCCAGGATCCGCTGCATACTTTGATGAACGCATCTTACTGTTCGATGAGTTATTTGAACCTGCAAGAGTATACCATACTGTTATGTTGTCACTCTCAAGATCAAGTGCAAATGCCTGCTGATGTGTACCCGATATGTTCAGTGATGAACTTATGTTGTATGGATACAATGTTACAAGACCTGAGTTAAGCTGTGTAGCCTTAACTGTCTCAGCACAAGCTGACTGATCCTGGTTTGAAGCCTGTGACCAGGCTGTTGCTGCCTTATATGACTCCTGTGCATATACATATGGAAGTGTAGTTGTTGCACCAGCCATATTACCATTGTAGTAAAGTGCTGTCATTGCAAGTGCACTTACATATACCTTCTTATCTTTTCCAAGATATGGCTGCCAGTATGCGTTCTTCTCAACAAATACATCCATAATGTTAGAATTCATACTGTTCAGTAATCCTTCGCCTGCAGTAGGATTATTTGCATATGGTGTCAGGTAATACAAGCTGCTATCCGGTGATGTATATGTCACATCATCAACTGTTCCATCTGCTGTGTATGTAACTTCCAGTGTACTTGTATTAACAGAAGCCTTGCTGTAAGAAACACTCTTAACGTTATACTTACCAAGCTTAAGTGGATTGTCATACTTAACAACATTGTCTGTTATATCAACATGGAATCTGTTCATTCCTACTACTGATAAAAGTGACTTTGTAAGGTTAACTGCACCTGCATTTGCATATGGTGACATTGAATCATGGAAGAAGAATAAATCTCCTCCTGCTGATACATAGTCAAGTATGTACTGACATGTTTCCTTCTTGAAGTCAACCTTAAATCCACCAAATGAATCCGATGGTCCAAGAACAAGTATTGAGTACATGTTCTTCATAAAGCTCTTACCATATGAACGTCTGAGGTAAGTATTGTACTTATCCTTTGCCTCAAGTTCTGCGTTCTTTGCTGTCACATAATCTGAATAATACTTAGCAAAATCAGCTCCGAAATCATCTGACATCTTTCCTGCTTTGAAGTCACCCTCACAGTGATTCATTGTGTTGTACTTTGGCCAGAATATCAGATAATAATCGCCTGTATCCTGCATATACTGAAGGACTTTCTTTGTCTCTGCATTGCTTGTCCTGAAATTATTGATAAATGTACTGTAATTTGTAGTTCCTGTATATTTACCATCAATATAGTCTATTGCATTCTTGAGATAGTTATCAAGAATCTTCTTTGGCGTTGCAACCTTTGCTGACGCTGCTGAATATTCTGTAAGTGCAACAGCGGCAAGGCTCTCGTACTCTTCCTGACTATGTCCATCAACCTTCTCACCCTTGGCAAGCTTCTCAGCCTCTTCTACCATAGTATCAAGGCAATCATACTGAGCATCTACTCCATCTCCTGTCTTGAATGAAGCTCTATCACTTGAAGCAACCACAAGATCAAGATTTATGTCATAATCCTCTGAAAGCTCATCTGCAAGATTCGAATAATAATCATCCGCATCTGTGTTTGTATCAAACTCATATACGCCGAATCTGTTTTCATGTCTTCCAAGAACTGCATACTGAGTAGTTGAAGCGTTATCAAGCTCTGCCATGTTTGCAAATACATTGTACTTTGCAATCTTGTGAGCTGTCTGTGACTCAATATCAAAGTAAAGTGTATCAGTTGCTCCCCATGAGGTTGCCGTCTGTCCCTCTGCCATTGTCTGAACCTGAAGAACATTTATCTCACTCTTTGATACGTTATTATTTACTATCTTGCTGAGACCTGTAGAAGAAGCAACTATATTGCCATCCTCATCTGTTATCTCAAGATACCATGCTGCTGATCCAAAGAACTCAGAGTCAAGCGCTACTGTCAGTGATTTCTCCTGACCGTTTGTGATCTTATCCCCAAGACAATAATCACCGCCGCCCTTCTCGAACTTTGTATTCTTATCAACATCTACAAACAACTTGTAGTTATATACTGACTTATCACCATCAACCTGGAATGTAAACTGTAATCTGTTGGACTTGATATAAGTCTGCTGTATTCCCTGCTGATATGTAACTGGTTTTGTAGTGATAGTAAGTCTTGTTCTATGTGCACTTCCTGTCACCAGTCTGTTAAGAGATGCTGAAGTAGCATCATCCCAGACTACCTTGTAGTTATAATATACAGTATCTGTTCCCGGACGCTTATACCATGACTGATCCTGTACGTCTGAGTCCATATAATCAGTTTCCTTGAACTTACCTCCAGCAAGTGACTGAACACGCTTTGTCCATAAACTGTTACCGTATATTCCATCCTTATCACTTATATACTGTGTTGCATTCTTATCGAATCCCCACAGAATATTTGATCCATTTGATCCTGTATGTCTTGCATAGAGAGTATCTACCAACTGATACATTCTTGATGATGGATCGAGATAATAATTCTTTCTCTCAAGCTTTCCATCTTTATACCAATATCCCTGAAGGAGCTCAGCCTGTGAAAGCTTATCACCATTTGCATTTGTACCCTGCATATTCTCATATACGCTGGTAAGCTCATCACTTATGATCATCGGTCTGCCTGATGCCATGTATGTGAGAAGCTCCTGATACTTTGTATTTGTCAGGTCGTTACCATTCTCTGCAAGATATGTTGTTGTGTAATACTTGTCACCAACCTTTGGTGATGCAAGCATATTTGTTGATCCTGATATAGGTGCTGTATCTGGGCTATATGTAGATGCATTCATCAACTGACTGAGTGTACCTGTGTGGTAATACATGATGAATGTTGGGAATATCTGATATGTGTAACCCGACGTAGCATTACCGATATCATTCTGTCCTTTGTACATCTCCGCTGGATTTCTATCCATAGCACTTATATCGCCACCGATATATACCAGATCGTATGTCGCTGCTATATCTTCCTTCATACCAATGAGCTGCTCGGTCGAAACCTGAGTGAGCTGAATATCTCCAATGGATATACCATCGATAGCGTACGCTATCTTCGCCTTGGTAAGATCAAAATCATAATACTCTGTTCTGGCTGCCAGCTCCTGCTTGGACTTACCACTTACTACATCAGATGGAACTGTATAATAGTTTCCTGTTATTTTAGTTGTTCCATCACTTCTTGTTGTATAAGCTGTACTTACAGTATCCTGAAGTGCTGCCACCTCAAGATCAATCGGATAATCCGGCTGAATCTCAAGTACCTTGAACTTGTTATCAGAACCATCGCGATACACACTGGCATTGATAACATCAGCCACTGCCTTTGCCGATGGTGAATCAACTACCGGAATGGTTGGATCTGAATCATCGCCACTGCCATCTCCTGAGCCCTTTCCGTCACCGGCCTTAGAAGAAACTATAAAATACTGTCCACTCTCGACTGCACTGCACAGATCCTTGAATACCGCTGTGCCTATCTCCTTGTTATATGTACCCTTGTCAATAAATACAAAGTCATACTCTGAGAGATCAAGCTTATCATAAGTACCATTCATGAATACTGCCTGGGTTTCGAGATATTTGTCATGCAGACCAGTAACATACGAAACAACCTTTGCCGCATCTGAGAAATCCAGATTAGTATATACAAGATCACTCTTATACTCATAATTGAGATCTGCATTACCAACATTCTCCTGGAAATCCTGATATGTAACTACAACATTCTCATCTTCTGTTCCTGCTGCGTCTATTCTGTATGTGTATCCTGATACATTGTCCTCGTCAACTGTCTTAATATTGAAATCATACTGATAATCAGTATCACTTCCGTCAACAAGACCGGAATTATCAGCTACTCCAACCACAAGATCATCATAAGAGAACTGGTCATCACTGACATCTCCTCCAACTACAACCTTGTAGCTATATTCAGGGCTGAGTCTGTCAAAGCTGTATGTGTATACAGTCTCCATAACTGTGTTGCCATCAGCATCCTTTATCTCCTGACCATTCTCGTCAAGTTTCGGAACCTCTTTCATCTCAAGAGGAGCCTTCATAAGAATATCTACTGATGTTCCTGCCAGATTAAGCTGTGTTCCATTTTCTACTACAAGATATGCATACATATCTGCTGCTGGATCCACTGCATCACCTGCATCATCAGTACATCTCACTGTACCGGAAACTGACTTTGTCTTGACATCCTTATAGTATGATGTTGCAAAGTTGACATTCTTAAATGCCTTACCGCCATTGGTCATCGCCTCTACAAGATCGGCACTGTCAATGAGATAAACATCAGCACCACTTGGCACATATCTTGAAAGACCTGTACCACTGCTTGAAGTACCATTCGCATACATATGTCCTGTCAGATCGCTGTTTGGAGCCTTCTGTACAGATTCCCATGTATTTGTCTTCGCATTGAATGTG
The DNA here is from genome assembly GCF_003461545.1 of Coprococcus sp. AF16-22. Taxonomy (NCBI): domain Bacteria; kingdom Bacillati; phylum Bacillota; class Clostridia; order Lachnospirales; family Lachnospiraceae; genus Coprococcus; species Coprococcus sp. AF16-22. The sequence continues at coordinate 150,540 of NZ_QTXH01000004.1, read as the reverse complement.
TAATCAGCAGAAGCCATGTCTCCACGTGTAGCACTGCTATTCTTCTCTGTGATTTCACTGAACATTGCACTGCCGGCTCCGTCCTCTGAAATCACAAGTATCTTGGCATTATCAAAGTTCCACGACTTTCTGTCTCCTGTAAGACCTGATCTTGAACCAGCCTTATCATATGTGGAATCCTTGATATTATCCGGTATGTTACCATCAAGGAAATCAAGTATTGATACACCCTCATACCACTTATAGTATGTTCCATAGTTAAGGTAATCGCTACCACCCTCGCTGGCTTTTCTCTCTGCCTGAAGAATAAAGTCAGAGATCGTCTTTGTTGTCTTGTTTATATCAGGAGTCGTCTTGTTATCATCTGCCTCCTGATAAAGTGTCTTAAAGAAATCCGGCTCTGTAACAAGGACATTATCATATCTTGCCACAGCACCCTTGGTGATCAGCTTGTATGCAAGTGCACCCATTCTGTAATCATCATTATTTCCTGTTATAAGCTCTGGCTCTGATGTACACAGAGTTCCTGTACACAATGCTATAGGATGTGAGTTTGCTGTAGCATACGCATCCAGCCAGTTATACAGATCCTCGCTTATATCATTTGATGTGCTGGCATAATCACTGGCACCATTTGCCCAAATATATATGAAATCCGCCTGATTGAGGATTCCCTGGGCTGTTGTATCCATGCTGTTCAGCTCGCTGACTGTACAAGTTGTAAGAGTCACCGCACCGGCAGCCATGTTATCGCTTATCGTCTTATATCCATTGAACACTGCAAGTCTGAAATACTCACCTGCATATACATATCTCCAAAGATATGTTGTTGAATCGTATCCTGTCAGCTTCTTCGCATCACCTGAAAACTTGCTATCAGTGACAGTTTCCTTCAGCTTCTCATCCATATCTGCATTGCCACTATATGAATCAGGTACTATCTGGACGATTCTGAATTTGTCCTCTCCTGTCTGTTTCTTGCCAGCATCGTTGGAGTTCTTAACTGCCAAATCGATATTGGACAATCCCGTCAGACTTGTAGATGTACTTCCGCTGCCGTTCGTATCACTCAGGGAAGCCTGAGAATCGGAGTTAGCCAGTGTATAATTCACAAATATAGAGCTGACTACAAGTGCGAATATAATAGCTATAGATGATAAGACTATTTTTTTATTCTTAAACACTGTATTTTCCTCCTCTATTAATCCCACTCATGCTTCTTGAGCACGAATGAATTTCTGAGTCCAACTACACTTGTTACTTTATATGTCTCTTTTGTTTTTGTGTCTTCAAATCCAATAATCACTGCAACACTATTGTCTGCAGGATTGACCTGAAGCTGAAAGCTTTTCACGTTGTTAGCAAGCACTGTACCTTTCTTGGAGCTTGCATCCACATACTTTGTACACGATGAAAGCACCGACTGTGCCTGATTTACCTTTGCTGAATCGCTGCTCTTGAGATCCTGCTTTGCCTGATTAAGCGTTTCATCACTCATCTCCTGTCTGAAAACATACAATTTCTTGTCTGTCTTGCTGTAGGTAATCGTACAGAATGCAGTCTTATCTAGCTCAGATGAATACTGAACCCACAGATAATCAGCATCTATAAATGTGTGCACATCCTCTGAAGCACCAGCGCCGCCAAAAGGCTTAACATCCGCTATATCATAGCTATTGCTTTTTTTCTTTATCACACCGCTATCTGACACTATATCCTGGATTACATCAGCAACGCCTCCCTGCTTACGGAGTGCGCTTCCCGATCCTGCGGATTTCACATACGTATCCTCAGGAACAATAAAGCTTCCTGTAACCTGAGTGAATGATGTTCCAGTCTGTACGTAAGCAGTTCCATCAATCTTGATATCACTTGCCCCCATCAGTATGTCTGCTATCGCATCATATGTCTCAGTCGCCTGAGACTGAAGCTTCTGTCTGGACGACTGCTTCTTATGTGACGCAACAGTTGTAGATATAAGGGACATGACAGCAACCATGAATATTCCCAAGATTGCCATATACAGTATAAGCTCTATGAATGTGAAGCCCTTGTCTTTATTTCTACATATCATTCTTCACACCCCCTAATTCTTTCCATATGTATGACCGCCTGTATACTGGTTCAGGTTGACCCTTCCAACAGTATTGTTGCTGTTATACTTGCAGAAACGATACTCTCCATATCCAGTCAGCACCTGACTGTCAGATTTCCTGATAATAATAACCTGCTCTGAAAGAGGAGTAGTCACTGAATCTGCATCGTAATCGTCAGCATAATATATCGTAACTCTCTCCAGCACCTTGTCAGGTGCAGATGAATTAGCAGTAAATGACTCCGCCCTTCCATCAGCGCATATACCATAGAAAATATCGTAATTAGCACCATTCTGGACTATCCTTACCGCCTCTCCACTTTTTTGCGTCCTAGTTCTCATCTCAAGCGCCGACAATTCACTGTCAAACTTCTGCAGTGAAGCAGTTGCCTGAGACGCTCTTATTGATGATATAGTGAGAAAGCCCACGCCTGACATTACTGCAATTATAGCAATAACAATTATCATCTCTATAAGCGTGTATCCATTATTTGATTTTATACAATTCTTCATCAGCTACACCCCCTATTCAACATTCTTCTTCCAGTTCTGGAATACAAGAATATCTTCATATGAGATGTCTGATATTGATGCTCCTGTTACCTCTGTGTTACCTTCGCTCTTGGATGATGTATAGTTCTTCAGCACCTTTGTTGTAAGCGTATTGAGCTTTTCGTCTGTGCTCTCTGAACACTGTTCAAGAAGATTTGCAACAAATGCAGCGTCTGCTGATATTGACATATTATGGTCAATTATAAGCTTTGATCCAGTGATTATCATACCTCTGAAGCTCTTAACATTCTCATCAAATCTTACATTACCACCGGCAATTATAATTCCCTGGAATGATCCATCACCATTGTTTGGCTGGAGCTTAACATCACCAGAATTGATAACTATGGTTTTAGCCTCATTATCTGTTGCATTTCCAATTGTATTCTCAATTGAAAGGTTCCTGCTAAATACATAAGCAAAATCAACATAGTGATTTAAAGGAGTGATACTGTAATCATATGAATATTCATCTTTATCCTTATTATATGTACTTGTATATCCACTTGCTGACTTGCTATAGCCTGCAATCTCCCACGCATTTACATCAGGCTTAGTTGCCTCATCCTTCTTGTTGAGAACTGACAGATGATCCTTCATATTTATATACATATATGAGAGGAAATTACTTGTAGTCTCTTCATCATTTGCAACTGAACTTCCTGAAAGCTCTGCAGCATCCGCCTTGAGGTCATTAAATACCTTTTTATTGTTGTCTGAACCCTTGTTACCAAGGATGTTAGTAAACACCTTGCCTGTTGAAACATTATCAAGCGCTGTAGCCACATCCATTGTGGTAGTTGTGGATGCTCTCAGGAACAGCGAATCATCGTTATTCTGATCTGTGACAGCACCGCTTGCATTTATCTTGCCCTCTGCCGGAAGAACCAGCTTAACCTGGAACTGCTCATATTTCTGTACATTATAGAGTTTACTGCTTATCTCATCACCGTAATCCTGAAGAAGCTTGTAATATTTCTCAGCAAACTTCTCAGCATTGCTTACATTGGATGAATCCTTTCCATCCTCAATATACAGATAATAATAATCATGTCCTGAAACAGTCTGCTTAATTGCTGTTACACCCTTATCTCCCTCTGTAGCAAGATCATTGAGGAAATCATCATACAGATCAAGTATGTTCGCATCTGCCTCAAATGTCTTTGGGAACTGAAGTGTAACTGTAGTGATTCCTGTGTCAGGGTCAACCTTCTCAGTGTTGTTCACTACAGACCACTGGGTAAGGAACATAAGCTGGTTTGTCTTCACATCAAGAGACTGTCCTGTGGAATAATCCTCCAGTGTGGTGAATGCATAATCTGCATTCTCATCAACTGTTATATTCTCGTCATCCTCAGGAACACTGGACGCTGCAATCTTAGAGAACTCAATGTATGACTTACCTGCTATATACAGTGAATTAAGTTCCTGAAGATCAAGTGTTGAATTCTTACCATTTACTATGATCGCACTGTCACTGAAGTGTGATCTCAGCTTATATCCGGTTGCCAGGTATCCCTTCTGTCTAAGATAATTCAGGCTTCTTGTATCCTGAGCATTGTAGCTATATCCAAAATAGCTGCCCTGAGTAAACTTAAGACTCGCCTTCTCTGCGTTAAGCTCTGTATCATCAAATATGTATGCATCAGCAGAAGCCTTAAGAGAACCGCCATCCTTTCCACCTATGACAATATTGTCTGCCCAAAGCTCTGAAAGAGTCTGTGTACGACCTGAAAGGTTTATCTCTGCTCCATTGTATGCTGCAAGAGAACCTGAACACACAACAACATCAGAGTTGAGTGTAAGTGATGTATTTTTTCCATTTACAAATATTCCGGAATAAGCACTGCTGTCCTTTGTTCCCCACATTGTACTAGGCTTACTCTCATATTTGTTCGTAACCTTTGTCTCGGCTACATCGTTATAATCCTTATTGTAATAATCGCTTGCTGCGTAGATATTACCCTTTACCTGCGCATCTGTTGTCTTATTATCATTGTCCTCGCCAACTTCAACACCCATATCTGCAAGTATCGCATACTCATACAATGTATTGCTAGCTACACTGCTTGTATCAAACGATACATTATATTCAGGCTCCGTGAGAACAATATCCGTAGTGATAGACTGCTCATAGGTTCCTGCTGTTGATCCCTGCAGATCCACACTTCTCTTAACACACACATTCTTGAATGTGACAGACTGAACCTTGTCATTTTCGTAACCCGACTGCTTCTCCGTCTTAATTCCTCCATTATTCTTATAATACTGAGTTGTTGTCTTGTTATTAACATCAGTATATATAAGCTTCATGTTCGATGTATCAAGTCTGACACCATCCGGATTGTCCACTGCATCATACTCATTAGATATGAAAGACTGAAGTGTATCTGTCACGTTCTTAAGACTCTTATAGTTTGTATCTGCAACAAAGCCTGTCATGAAAAGCTTTTTGAAAAGCTCATTTGCCGATTTATTGTCAAGGGTAGTATACGCCTGAGCCTTAGTATCATACACAACAACCAATTCAGCCGTAGTTGTATACGCTGAATAAAGGTGCTCATTGGTCGCTGCGCCTACCCCCGCATACATCTCATCAAGTGCAGTTTCTACCTCATAAAAGTTATTCAGGGAATTCAGCTTATAAAATTTGAGCTTGTATGTCATCATAGCTCCCATAAGTATCGCTGAAGCAAGAATGCACATAAATGTGGTTGCGACTATTACAAGGACGAAACTTGAACCGTGATCATCGTTATGCCTAAGCTTTCGCTTTAATCTCTCAATCATCTGTTACTTCCCCCTTGTTCCAGTAACCGTCGTCTTGTTTCCTTTACTATCTGTCAAAGTAACTGTTATATCGTACATATATACACTGTCACTCTGATCCTCTGTCAAACGAGCTACAGGATAGTCAGAATTAACATTGTCAAAGTCAAAGTTGGCATATACATTAAGATCTGACGACTTTGCTCCCGCTGCCAGCTTAAGTCTCACCTTGACATCTGACATCTTGGTGTTCTTTCCTGCATTCGTATATGTAAGATCATCAACGTTCGCCACATTGAACTGCTCACGTATGATCTTCTTGTATGTATCGCTGAGCTCTGCTGTCGTCTCGAATACATACACATCCGCCTTCTCAGATATTCCTGAATTATCCACCGTTATGGTATCTGTCGTACAGTATGAACCATTGTATATCGCCGGAACATAGAGAAGATACACAGGTGGCAAACCATTCGTAAACTCCTGCTTGTATACTATTCCATCACCATATAAGGTGGTAGGCTTGTATACATTTTTGCCTGAGCTCTCATACTGTGATCTGATAACTGAGACCGTTGTATAATCTGTGTATTCCACATAACACTCAACTGTATATGTGGATCCCAGCTTTGATATCTTGATCTTGGTATTCTTCTGGAAATGATCCTCATCGAATGTTCCACCACCGGAAAGATAATGGTTGTACTGCACATCATACTTTCTCAGCACGTCAAGCTTCGCATCCAGGAAATACTGATATGCGAGATTATCAAGATTGCTGCCTGTTGCGGCTACATTATAGGTGGCACCTATAATGATAGCCGACTGTTTGCTGTCCAGATTTCTGATAGTTCCCGATTCCGTAGCATTAGTCTGTATGGCGCCACTTTCATCGCTTTTGAATGTCGCACCACCATCAAGACCTGCAAGCACATATCCATTCTTAAGGACCTGATATGCCGCATCATTCACATCCACCTGACAGGTGTAGGTCTCATAAGATTTTCCTATGGATACATCGTTGCAGGTATAGGTTGTGTCCGAATATTCCGCCGTTTTAGAATTCGGCAATGTAATAGACTTTCCCGATGGTGTTCCCTTTGTAAAGGAATATGTCTTTGTTCCATTGCCATCAGGAATATTCACATTTCCTGACAGATCAGCGGTCTTAAAGATCTCCATGATCTCCTCAGCCTTCTCGACTGCATACTGCTTCTTCGTCGATGTAGTACCCGTCTTCGTGGCTGTGATCAATGCATTGGTTATCGGATAGATCAGAATGGCAAATATGGCAGCAGCGATTATAATCTCTACTAAACTAAATCCTTTATTGTTTGATTTAACCATTTATTTGTTCACTCCATTTAAGTGTATGCATCTACTGGGCTGTTGTTGTGGTCGTAGTCGTAGTAGACTTTACTGTTGGGTTTCCAAAGATGTTGTTTGTACCTGTCTGTACATTCACATCTGCGTGATCTGTAGTTCTGTCATCACCGTTTACTGCATATGAGGTTATCGTCATATCTCCCTCATACTTTCCTGTCTGTTCGTTGAATGCTATAGTGACATCGTCAAGAGTCATTCTGTAATCACCATTCTTGATGTAGTCGATGACATCCTTGATATCCTTGTAGTCTCCCTCGTATGTGACAGGGAATGATGCTGAATAGCAGTTGTAACCTGATGCTGTAGCTGCTGACTCATCTATAGTCACGTCAGATGCTGCTGCATCTGTTGAAGCACTTGAATTATCAGCAACGGTAACGTCGCCCACAGCGCCTGCGCCAAGTGTATAGAAAAGTGTCTCCTCACCCATTGTTACACTAGGAAAGTTGAACTTATACTTATCCTTTACACCCTGTAAATACATGATCGTGTTATCCTGATACAGCTCTGATGGAAATTCTGCAAGAACAGCCTCATAGTCTGCCTTGTACTTCTCAGTGTCAGCTATGTACTGCTGTCTGTTCGCATCCTTCTCAAGCAAGCTGTTGTAATATGTCTGTCTCTCGTTGTACTGACTCTCAATACTCTTCTTGTCATCGAAATTGCCCATGGCAAGAAATCTTATAGGAAGCACTAAGATAGCAATTCCCAATAAGAATAATAATAGATTTCTCTGTCCCTTTGTGATTGAATCCATGATAGTCCCTCCTTAATTAACTGATACTTCATCTGTTGAAGTCTCGGTATCATCTGCATTTACATCCTTGTAGATACATGTAACTGTAAAGTCGTATGTTGTATCCCCGCTCTGCTGATCCACATTCTCAGTGACAGACTGAACGAATGAATTGTCTATGCACTCTATATCCTTGAGGTTTATTGCAAATGCAGCTATATCCTCGTACGACTTCGTGTTACCTGTGAAACTAACCTCTGTTGAAGATGAATCAAACGCTGTAAGACTGATTCCCTTTGGCATCTTGTCCTCAAGCTCCGCAATAAGTGTTCCAACATTCTCATTGAGGTTCTCTGTGTAACTGTACATATTCTGAGCATCCATGTATACACTTTCTGCATCTTCATAGTCCTGAACAATCTGCTCTATATCCTTGATTGAATCAATATCTCTATTCACCTGATCAAGTTTTGACTGAGCCTTATTCTTAGCTATAAATGAGTACGCTGTAACACCACCTGCAACTATGACTGCTATGATGATAAATGCTATAACCAGTGGTGTTGTGTCAACACTGCTTGCACCACCCTTGCTGCCAGTCTCACCAAGCTCGAAGCCCATAGGGTCAAAGGCAGCTCCGATAGGAACCATGAGATATACAGGATTATAAATCTTGAGATCAATCTTTGGGTCAAATTTGATGTTATACAATGTATCCATTACTCTGGTTGATACATTGAGCTGAACCTTGAACAAGCCGTCGATTCCCTTGATAAGGGCTCCATCACCTGTGAGAAATACATCATCAATAGGCTTATCAGGATTCTTTGATGTGAAGAAGTCCATCACACGGCCGATATTGTTGATGAGATATCTGAATGCTCCTGTTATAGCATTGTCATCGAAATCAACTGTGAGAAGTCTTTCGTTCTGGAGAAGAGTCATAGCTGTAGTTGCATCCACGCCCTTCGCATCCATAACTTCGTTGACTACCACATTGGTACCGTACGGAACTGTTCTCTGAAGGAGAAGTGTATCTCCTTTTACGATGTTGAGCACTGTTGATTCACTGCCCAACTGGATTACCATAGTTGTCATTGCCTCTGTTGTCTGAGTCTTGATCAACTGAAGCATTGCATTACCAATATAATCAAGTGCTACTACTTTCAGTCCAGCCATAGCTGCGAGATCATAGTATGATCTTACCATGTTCTCTGGTGCAGCGACTGCAAGAACTCTGAGCTGCTTGTTATTCTCTTCATCAGTAACTGTCTCAAGCACTGTATGAGACACTACGTAATCCTCTATATTAACAGGGAAATACTCTGATGAGTTCGCATTAATAATTCCTTTGATTTTGTTCTCCTTAACGAAAGGTACAAGAACCTCTCTGTTAACGATCTTTGTAGAGGTAAGAACGAATATCGCGTTCTTGTTTGTTATTCCATTTGCTGAGAGCTGAGACTTGATTGCCTCTGCTATTCTCTCTTTGTCTCTGATCACGCCATCCTCATAGGCATCTTCCGGTGTCTCGAAGATGATAGCGTTGTGTATCGTTGACTGCTTCTTGTTTGAAGGTGTAACTTCAACGATAGTAATACTTTCATTTGTAATGTCGATTGTTAAGACTTTATTATTACTCGCCATTTTTATAGCCTCCCTCGCTAATCAGTAGTTTTGTATGGAAAATTCCACATTGCTTTGAGTACCAGCTTACCGCTGTTCACCCCATTCATATAATTGTTCCGGATAAGTGCTTTCCGGATAAAGGTCAACATTCTGTCACCCTTTTAATAGCTCATCTCATCCACATAATGACCCTTTTATATAGAAGAAACTCACCGAAAAATAAGTACCAGCTCTACCTAGGTAAGCCAGTTGCCGCCATAAGTCATGCTATGTGACTTGTCACATATACAAAAAACCGCTGACTGCAAAGAAAGAGTGAGTACAAAGGATCAGACTGTATAACAATTATTCCTTCATATTCAGCTCCGTGTAAAGATATAGCAACCGGGGAAAATCCCCAGCTACTATAAATATAAATAGTAGAAAATGTGTCAGCACCTGACGATGATCACACTCACTGCCTGTACGAGGTTGCAATAGGTATAATCACCGTCTTGTGCTACACTTATGTAACACCTATCTTGTTCTCATGAACAATCCGTAAGTTTACACAAGTTTGTCAGGATCTTACTTGTACTCAGCACATACATCTGGGTAAAGCTCTGAACCATTAACTGTTACAGTGAAAGTAGACTTGTCTGAGCTAAGTGTAAACATAAATGACTGATTCTTATCATACTTTGGCTTGTATGCAGCTGAACCAAGCTGTGATACAACCTCGCTTGTAAATGCAGCACCAGTTCCTGTTACTGCAACAGGCTTTGTTGTTGATAATGTATACTCACCAGCATCTGCTGCATCGTAAGCTGCCTCTACTGAAAGTGCGTTTGTAACTGCTGTTGCGATTGTCTGTGCGTTTGATACATCTGTTGATCTTCTTGACTTAGCGATGTACTTGATAAGTGCTGGTGCAAGAGCTCCAGCAAGGATTGCCATAATAGCAATAACGATAATTAACTCTACTAATGAGAAACCTTTGTTGTTTTTCTTCATAATATTACTCTCCTTTTTAGTTGTTTATTGTGTGTTGTTATGTGCTTTGCACTATATCAAACCGGCATCCTCGTTCTACCGGGTTTAACCTTTTTAGTTATCATGCAGGTCATACATGATATATCAAATAGCTACCAGACGTATGTTACTTGTAAGCATCACACACATCCGGATACAGCTCTGAGCTGTCCACCTTTACGGTGAATGTAGCCTTATCACTATTGACTGTGATAGTGAACTGCTTGTCCTTGTCATACTTTGGCTTGAATGTACTTGTCCCAAGCTGACTTGTGACTTCTGATGTGAACGCATTCGATGTGCCAAGCTGTGTGCCATCGGTATTCACCGGGTAATCACCAGGTGTGGCATCATCATATGCCTTCTCTACCGATAAGGCATTGGCGACTGCCGTCGCTATAGTCTGGGCGTTCGACACATCGGTCGATCTTCTTGACTTTGCTATGTACTTTATGAGCGCCGGTGCAAGTGCTCCGGCAAGAATAGCCATGATTGCTATGACTATGATAAGCTCCACCAGTGAAAAGCCTTTGTTTCTGTTCATCTAACTTTCCTCTTTTGATTATACATTGTCCATAGCGTTGTACATACTCATGATAGGTCCATATACCGCTGCAACTATCATGCCAACAACACCTGCAAGAAGAACCATAATCATAGGTTCCATAGCTGCTGTAAGCGCATTTGTTGCCGCCTCAACTTCTTCGTCATAGTAGTCAGCAACCTTGCTGAGCATCTCCTCTATATCTCCTGTCTCCTCTCCAATCTTTGTCATGGCTGAGAGCATAGGTGGAAGCATCGTCATATCCTTAAGAGGCTTTGAGAGTGGCACACCCTTGGATACCTGAATCTTAGCATCCATAAGACCATCTCTGATAATCTTGTTGTCCATCATCTTCGCAACCTGCTCAACCGCATCTATCATGGATATACCTGACGCCATCAGTGTGCTCATGGTCCTGGCAAATCTTGCACACGCCGTCTTCACATTCAGGTTGCCAAATATAGGTGCCTTAAGTCCTATGTTCGCAAAGAGCTGTTCACCAAACGGCGTCTTCTTGAAGAACTTAACACCGAATACTATCGCCGCAACTATGATTATGAGCAGCCACCACTTATACATGACAAAATCTGCCGCAGCCATCATCATACGAGTTGCGAGTGGAAGCTGAGTTCCCATCTCTTCAAACATACTTGAGAAGTTTGGTATAACCGCTACCAACACTACTATGATAACTATAACCATAACACAGAGAACTACGATAGGATATGTCATGGCACCCTTGATCTTGGATGACAATGCATTGTCCTTCTCGAAATGCTCTACCAGTCTGTCCAAGCAAATCTCAAGATTACCAGACATCTCACCGGCTGCCACCATGTTGATCATGATAGGCGGGAATACATCCGGGTTAACTCTGAGCGCATCCGCCAGAGTTCCACCTTTCTCTACATATGTACGCGCATCTGCTATGGCCTTTCTCAGTGTCTTGTTCTCGATCTGATCTCCCATCAGCTCCAGTGCGGATATGATGGTAACACCAGCCTTGATGACCGCTGAGAACTGTTTACAGAATACACCCAGGTCTCTTGACTTGACCTTCTTCTTAAATCCTATACCCCCAAGCGGGCTGCTCTGCTCTGTCAGGCTCATAATCGAGTAGCCTTCTGACTTCAGCTTCTTCTCAGCACCGTCTCTGTTAGGGGCCTCGATGGTACCTTTTTTATTCTTACCATCTCTGTCAACAACCTTGTAATTAAATACTGCCATTGTCTCTCCTCCGACCCAATCTTAATATTCTTACGTTTTCATGTATCTACACTTTAAAAGCGCAATAATGCAACATAAATTATATGTAAAATATCTTACTATACCACACAGATTTAATCAACATTTAATTATTTGCACGTTATTTTTTAGACAATATGCACAATGCAACTTGGTTATTATACCACATTTTTCCATATGGTAATCGATTATTCCATATATCTTACTGTCCGTTGATCTTCTTTCTCAGGTACTGCTGATCCTGTGCGTATGTCATGGCAACCTCTCTTGTGACGGTTCCTGAAGCATACAGATCATACAATGCATCGTCCATAGTGATCATACCTAAGGCTCTGCTTGTCTGGATAGTTGACTGGATCTGATGAGTCTTGGCTTCTCGTATCAGACTTCGTATAGCAGGTGATGCAAGCATTACCTCGAAGGCTGCAACTCGTCCGTTGCCGCTCGCTATAGGAAGAAGTGACTGTGAGATAACTCCCTCAAGAACCATCGCGAGCTGAACTCTTACCTGCTGCTGCTGGTTTGTAGGGAAGATATCTATGATACGATCGATGGTACTTGCCGCACCGATTGTATGCAGTGTGGAGAATACCAAATGTCCTGTCTCGGCAGCGGTTATGGCTGTGGAGATAGTCTCAAGATCTCGCATCTCTCCTACGAGGATGATATCAGGATCCTCACGGAGTGCTGCACGGAGTGCATTCGCATAGCTGAGTGTATCCATACCAACCTCTCGCTGGTTAACTATTGCCTTGTTGTGATGGTGAATGTACTCTATAGGATCCTCCAGTGTGATGATATGATCCGTAAGGTTCTCATTCGCCTTATTTATAATAGAAGCAAGTGTGGTCGACTTACCAGAACCTGTAGGTCCTGTTACGAGAACCAGTCCTCTCTTTCTCTTGTAGAGCTCCACAACCTCCCTTGGAATACCAAGCTGGTCAGGTCTTGGGATCTGTGTCTCAACTCGTCTGTACGCTGCTGCCATGTTTCCTTTGTCCATGAATACATTGACACGGAAACGTCCGGTCTCAGGTGAGTCGAATGAGAAATCGACCTCTCCTCTGTCCTGAAGTATGGCCTTATGCCTATCCTTCATAGTAGATCCAATTGCCTCTGCCGCATCAGCAGGTGACAGTGCCGGAACCTCAACCTCGGTGAGCTTACCGTTGATTCTGAGCTTAGGTGGTATACCTACAGCTATATGAACATCTGACGCCTTTGCTTCTACAGAGAAGGCAAGTAATTCCTTCATGTCTAACATAACTTGTCCCTTCCTTTCCCTTTTGCATTAATAATTACAATTTATATATAATCTCATTATATATCTCTTATATCTTACAGCTCTCCCATATCCACTCCCTCGGCCACGGTCACTGTACTGTGAACAATCTTGTTCATCTCTGCTATGGATGTGATGCCATCAAGAACGTGCTTGGCAGCTCCCATCTTCAGTGTGAGCATTCCTTCCTTGAGGGCCTGCTTCTCAATGACATCCGCTGTGGCTCCGGAAGCGATAACAGCCTGAAGCTCTCTTGATACAGGCATCATCTCGTATACACCGATTCGTCCTGAATAGCCTGTGTCGTTACACAGTGGGCATCCCTGTGGCTCGTAGATGATGACATCCTCCTCGTCAGCCGGAACACCGAGCTGAACTCTCTCATCATCCTCCACAAGTCTCGGCTGCTTACATGTGGTACAAAGTCTTCGCACAAGTCTCTGTGCAATAACTCCAACAACAGCATCACCGGCGATGTATGACTCAATACCCATATCGATAAGACGGGTGATGGTCGAAGCCGCTGAGTTAGTATGCAGTGTCGATACAACCAAATGTCCTGTGATAGCGGCCTGTACGGCGATTCCTGCTGTCTCACCGTCTCGGATCTCTCCTATCATGATGATATCCGGATCCTGACGAAGGATAGATCTGAGGGCTGCCGCGAAAGTCATGTCCGCTTTGTTATTAACCTGCACCTGATTGATACCGTTGATGTTCGCCTCGACAGGGTCCTCAACGGTGATGATGTTAACATCCTCTGTGTTAAGCTCACTGAGTGATGTGTACAGTGTAGTTGATTTTCCTGATCCTGTAGGTCCCGTTACAAGGATGATACCATGTGGGTTGCTGAGGATATTATCGAAAACCTTCTCCTGCTCTGCATCGAAACCAAGGGCACTCTTCGGTTTTGTCAGACCGTCCTTGGATGTAAGTCTCATAACCGTCTTCTCTCCGAAAACTGTTGGAAGGATAGAAACACGGACATCAAACTCTCTTCTGTCAACCATGATGGTGATACGACCATCCTGTGGTTTTCTCTTCTCTGCTATATCCATACCGCCTATGATCTTGATACGGGCTGTGATACCTGCCAGTATGCTGAGGTCGTATGACATAACCTGCTTAAGTGCACCATCTATTCTGTATCTGACTCTGACGCTGTTCTCCAGAGCCTCTATATGTATATCTGACGCTCTCTGTCTTACTCCGCCTTCGATGATCTGCTTAACCAGAAGTACGATAGGGGAATTATCGATTTCTTCGTTGCCCTCTTCCTCGTCGCCTCCGCCGAGCACATTCTGCTGCTCCTGTCTGTAGGCCTCAGCAGCCTCCATAGCCTGAGCGCTTCCGTAGTACTTATCTATAGCGTTCTTTATACCCTCCTCCGAGGCGAGCATCGGCTCAACCTGAAGGTTGGTGACAAGTCCTATATCGTCCATGGCCATGATATCCATAGGATCCGCCATGGCTACCTTGAGGATGTTCGGGTTATCAGGATCTATCTCTATAGGTATGGCCTGATACTTGGTGACCATGTTCTCAGGCACCATGTGTATAACCTTCTCCTCGATCTTAGCTCCCTTGAGCTCTATGTAGTCAATTCCCAACTGGGTTGTAAGTACCGTAATCAGCATGTCGTTACTTATAAATCCCAGATCAACCAGGGCGTTACCAAGCTTTCTGCCGGTCTCCTTCTGCTTTGCAAGTCCTTCCTGAAGCTGTTCCTCCGTGATAGCCCCCGCTGCTACAAGGACATCTCCAATTCTGATCTTCTTACGTCCCACGCTTAATCGCATTCTCTAAATACCCTCCTCACGTCTCTCGCAATTCTGCGCACAGGCAGAATTATCCAAATACCTAAAGCGTATTATATCACAGTATTTTCACATTTTAAACATTTTGTACATATTTTGATATATTTTTTTGCACTTTTATCGGATTTTTGCTTTTTTACAGGGTGGATAGGCACTATTTCTGCACAATAAACATATTATATAAGCAAGCTGACTGTACTAATTGTAAAATAGCCCGTCCAGCAAATGTACAGCCGGTACAATCAATTTACGGGAGCAGTTCATATATGGAAGCGTTTAAAAACCCACTAACTCCCGAAGAAGAGAAAAAATATATTGCGCTGTGCCTGTCCGGCGACAAGGCTGCCCGCAGCATTCTGATAGAGTACAATCTCCGTCTGGTCGCCCACATATCCAGAAAGTACAATTCCGCCGTGAGGGATCCCGAGGATCTTCTGTCCATAGGCACGATAGGTCTCATCAAAGCCATAGACAGCTACAGACCCGACAAAGGCTGCAAACTGTCAGGATACGCTGCCAAATGTATCGAAAACGAGCTTCTCATGACTCTCCGCCACGAGAAGAAAAAGGCGCGTGAGGTCTCGATCTACGATCCCATCGGCACTGATAAAGAGGGTAACGAGATCGTCATCCTTGACATCATAGGTTCGGAGAACGTCAACGTTCTGGACAAAATGATACAGGACGACCACCTGTGCCTGCTTCCCTCCTGCATATCATCGCTCCTCTCATCCAGGGAGAGGGAGATCATATGTATGCGCTACGGTCTTGACGGGCAGTCACCTCTCACCCAAAAGGAGGTAGCCAGGATGCTCGGGATCTCCAGGTCATATGTATCGCGCATAGAGAAAAAGGCTCTTGGCAAATTAAGAGGATGCCTGGATTGACATCCAGACATCCTTATGATCACTCTTTTCTTCTCAGTATAATACCGGTCTCAAGCTCCTTATCAAGCTTCACCCTCAATTTCTGCTTTGGATGTGGCGCAGAGTCCATGCTGTTTTCTTCCTCGTCGTATATCGCCTGAACCTCGCACTCTATATTTGTTCCATCAAAGCCCATGGCTTCAAGCTTCTCTCCCACCAGAAACTTATTCTTCTGCTCAAAGCATACACAGCCATCCGGGGTAACCTCTCTCACAGTTCCAATATACGTATAGTTTTTTACATATGTGTTGCTATCATATATCTGTGATTCTGAGTCTGTCTTCCCGAAATAAAATCCCGTTGTGAACTGCCTGTATGTGCATTTGGCTATCTCTCTCTTGTAGTATTCCATGTTTGCTCTGTACTTCTCTTCTGACTCCATATAATCATCTATGGCTTTTCTGTAGGTTCTGGCAACGGTCGCCACATACAGAGCCGTCTTCATACGTCCCTCTATCTTGAAGCTGTCTATTCCGGCTTCCATCATCTCCGGGATGTACTCTATCATGCACAGATCCTTGGAGTTAAATATATATGTTCCTCTGTCGTCCTCGTTGACAGTCATATACTCTCCCGGTCTGGTCTCCTCGACGATGGAATACTTCCATCTGCACGGATGGGTGCACGCACCATGATTCGCATCCCTGCCTGTGAAGTAGTTGCTGAGAAGGCATCTTCCTGAATATGATATGCACATAGCGCCATGGATAAATGACTCTATCTCCATATCGTCCGGTATGTTTGCTCTTATCTGTGATATCTCCGCAAGGGACAGTTCTCTGGCAGACACAACCCGCTTTATGCCGTGGTCATACCAGAACTTGTATGTCATGTAGTTCGTGTTGTTGGCCTGTGTGCTTATGTGTAATTCCATATCCGGCATAGTCTCCCGAGCTATGGTAAACACGCCCGGATCGGATACAAGAACAGCGTCCACACCTGTATCTTTCAGCTCGCCAAAATAAGCTCTTATTCCATCCAGATCATAGTTGTGTGCAAATATATTGGCTGTCACATACACCTTGGCATTATGTGCATGGGCATATTCCACGCCCTGTTTCATCTCTTCTATGGAAAAGTTGTCTGCTTTCGCTCTGAGGCCAAATGCCTGTCCGCCTATATACACTGCGTCAGCTCCATAGTCCACGGCCACCTTGAGCGTGTCCAGTCCGCCCGCCGGGACAAGAAGCTCTGGTTTCTTATCTCTCATATCGTTTCCTCCAACCATTTTTCGTTTATTTCCGGATACTGAGGCTCATTCCATCCCCTATATTGAGTATGGCCGTCTCCAAATGTTCATTGTGGGTGAGCTCGTACAGGTATTCTCTCATCCTTGAATGTATCGTTCTGTTTCTTCTGGTAACTGCAAATCTGCTCTCAAGGACATCTCCGTCCTGAAGCACGTTGTCGCAGAGCAATACCCCCTTTGGGGCAAGCAGCCGTATAGCCTCCGTGAAAAAATTGCCATACTGACCCTTAGCTGCATCCATGAACACCATGTCATAGCTTTCTGTCATCTCTGGTAATATCTCCAGTGCATCGCCCTCAAGCAGAGTAATCTTGTCTGAAGCCCCGGCTCTGACTATATTCTTCTTCGCCTCTTCTATTCTCGGCTGATAATTCTCTATAGTTGTTATATGTGCGTCATCATCCAGAAATCTACTCATAAAAATGGCAGAAAAGCCAACGGCTGAACCTATCTCAAGAATCTTCTTCGGCCTGTTCATAAGAATCAACATCTTGATGAACTCTCCAGCCTCTCGTCTTATGATAGGTACCCTGTTCTCTTCTGCCTCTCTTCTGATCGAGGTCACAACCTCATCGTAGTCTGTATTGAAGGAATTGATAAATGACGCAAGTCTTTCATCACATACCATAATTATCCTCTCTGTCTATTACTCGGCGCTGTCCTCACCGGAGGAATCATCACTGCTGTCTCCGCTGCTATCCCCCGAGGAACTCTTGCCATTTCCCGTTATGATCTCTATTATCTCCTGATTTGTATCGCTCGGTGCTATCTGATATGTACCAGGCTGGATATCATCTGCATATCCGCCTATTCTGACCTTCAGTATAAAAGCGTATTTGTCCTTGATAACCTCCGCCGTCTTAAGGGAATCCGCCACATCAAGAAGCGGCTCATCCTGAGTTATCTGTATAGTTGCCTTACGGTTGCTGCCCGGATCCGCAGCCCTTGTGGCAAACACCTGATACGCAAAATCATACGAGTATGAGAAAGCCTTTACCAATATAAATAAAATACATACATTGATGAATAGTCCAAAAAGGAACCTCAGAATCTTCTTCATACTTCTAGCACTATCTAAAGCCATAATCGTTATTCTCCTTGTTCACAAATACATCCCAGCCAGCGCGAATCACCGGGCGTCCTCATCTATGATATCGAAATCAAGATCGTCCGCTATCTGTTCATATACAAGCTTCATCATTCTCACCAGCTTCTGCTCCGCCCTGATAAAGTCATTGACTATAGTATCATGGACTATGGAGTCATATTCCATGAATAGATTATTAACTTCATCATATGGATTGTCAAGCATTTCGTTATTCTGTATTTCATAATTTTTCTTACGAAATTCCATGAGCTGCTGAAGTTTTTCTGGTTTCTGTCTAAGTTTATCCTTGCAATACTGATAATTCTTGTAGACATCAGAATCCTTGATGCACGCATTCAATTGTCTGCTAAGTTCCAATGTATCTGTCATTTTCTCACCCTTCTACACCTCTGTGATTATAGGAAGGATCATAGGGCTTCTCTTTGTCCTCTTCCAGAGGAACTCTCCCATGTCATCCTTTATCACGGATTTGATCTTACCCCAGTCTGTCACGCCGCGGCTCAGGCATCTGTCGAGAGCCTCCTGACATGTGATCCTGCAGTCTTCCATAAGTGTCTCAGACTCCCTGACGTACACGAAGCCTCTTGACACTATATCCGGCCCTGCAACAAGCTGGTTGCTGTATCTGTCCAGGGTCACAACTATGATTATGAGGCCATTCTGTGACAGAAGCTGTCTGTCTCTGAGGACGATATTTCCAACATCTCCAACTCCAAGTCCATCCACAAATACTCCCTGTGCAGGAACCTTGCCGACAACGTCGAACTTCTCCTCACCGATCTCAAGAACATCGCCTGTGGTCATGATCTTGACATTCTCCTTAGGGATTCCCATCTCAACTGCAAGCTCTGCATGTCTCTTGAGGTGTCTATACTCACCGTGGACAGGTATTGCATATTTCGGTCTTGTGAGCGCATATATAAGCTTGAGCTCCTCACGGCAGGCATGGCCGGATACGTGTGTATCCTCAAATATAACGTGTGCACCCTTCGCCTCGAGCTCATTTATAACCTTGAATACCGCCTTTTCATTTCCCGGTATAGGATGTGAGCTGAAAATGACCACATCACCAGGCTTTATGGCTACTTTATTGTGTATGGATGCAGCTATACGTGACAGCGCAGCCATGTTCTCTCCCTGACTTCCCGTGGTGATGAGAACAACCTTCTCATCCGGGTAGTTCTTCATCTCGCTTATATCTATGAGTGTGTTATCCGGTATGTTGATATATCCAAGCTCGGACGCCGTGGTGATGATGTTCACCATGCTTCGTCCCTCTATGACAGCCTTTCTGCCATACTTGTAAGCTGAATTGATGATCTGCTGTACTCTGTCAACGTTGGATGCAAATGTCGCTATGATGATCCTGTGATCCTTGTTGTCGTTGAACAGGTTGTCAAATGTTCTTCCCACTGTCTTCTCTGACTGTGTGAAGCCCTCCTTCTCAGCATTTGTCGAGTCAGCCATGAGTGCAAGCACACCCTTCTTGCCGAGCTCAGCAAATCTCTGAAGATCTATGGTTCCGCCAAATACCGGTGTGTAGTCTATCTTGAAATCTCCGGTGTGGACAATAAGTCCGGCCGGTGTGTATATGGCAAGGGCCGCCGAATCTGCTATGGAGTGGTTTGTTCTGATGAATTCCACTCTAAATGCCCCAAGATTTATATTCTGACCATACTTTACAACCTTTCTTCTGGTGTTGTTCATAAGGTTGTGTTCTTTCAGTTTGTTCTCTATAAGACCCATGGTCAGCTTGGTCGCATAGATCGGCATGTTTAATTCTTTCTCAATGTACGGTATGGCTCCTATGTGATCCTCATGTCCATGGGTAACCACGAGTCCCCTGACCTTGTCCGCGTTTTCCTTGAGATAGGTGACATCAGGAATTACCAGATCGATTCCTAACATGTCGTCCTCAGGGAATGCCAGTCCGCAGTCAATGACTATGATAGAGTCCTCATACTCTATCGCAGTGATATTCATTCCAATCTGTTCCAGACCGCCCAAAGGAATGATCTTCACTGTCTCTTTATTATTCTTATTCAATTTTCTTATACCTCCAAATTTACGTCCTCAAGCAGCTCGTCAAATATCTTGATGACCGCCTCTAATTCATTTTCATCTTCCACAATATCGTATGCTGCCATCTCTTCCGTATCAGCTCCGTTGTTCTCGCGAAGGATAAGGAATGATTCATCATCCGCCTTGTCTATAACGAACAGATAATTCACGCCGCCAAGTGTGGTCTGCTCCACAACCGAGAATTCCACTTCTGTTCCATCTTCTGCTTCAAATATGATACTGTTGTCCGTCTTCCTGTTCTCTGCCATATAAACCTCTTAATACTTCTTCAGGCGTACACAAAACAAAGGCAGAAGGTCTGTGTCTATCACAGACTGCTGCACTTCGCATCAAGATAGTTCTGCAGTATGACCGCAGCCGCCATCTTGTCTATGTACGTCTTCCTGTTCTCTCTTCTCACTCCGCTGTCCATAAGGATCCGCTCTGCCTCCACAGTGGTAAGGCGCTCATCCCACAGAACAACCTCAAGTCCTGTTCTGCGCTCAAGATCTTCCTTGAATGCCTGGGTGGCCTCGCATCTGTCTCCCTCTGAATTGTTCATGTTCTTCGGGTAGCCAAGCACTATCAGCTCTATGCGGTCGCGCTCTCCTGCCGCTCCATACTCTTCAAGTATGGCCTCTATGCGGGCAAGTGTCTGTCTCAGCTTGTTCGCCGACTTTCTCTCTATCGTCTCCAGCGGCTGGGCAGTCATCTTGAGCGGATCGCTCACGGCAACTCCCACCGTCTTGGTTCCATAGTCAAGTCCCAATATTCTCATACTATTCTTTTCCTTTACACGAGGTTATTCTTGATATAGTCCTCAAGTAAAACCTCAATGATCTCGTCTCTCTCCACCTTCATGATCAGGCTTCGCGCATTCTTGTAGCTTGTGATATATGTCGGGTCACCGCTCATTATGTACCCAACAACCTGGCTTACCGGATTATATCCTTTCTCGGTAAGTGCATCGTATACTTCTCCAATTATCTCGCGTACGTCCACTGTCGCGTCCTTGATTGGAACAATATTCTGTGTACTTTCGTTATTCATCAAATCACGTCCTCATCTTGTTATTATCTCATGAGCCAATTAACATTCCTATTCTAATATAAAAAACTACAAAAGTAAAGGAAGGTTTCCCCCATTTTGGGTATATGTCACATACACAAAGCTGTTCACAAAACTCTCCGGCATGGATATGTCGCCCACATCTATGAGTATATCCATGTATCTCTCCGTATGTCCTCTGAGATATGTCTTATTGTCCTTCTTTACAACCTCTTCCACCAGGACTTCAAGCTCACAGCCCTCAAACTGGGCTTCATATGCGGTCTTGTTGTCATGGGCAAGCTTAAGCAGCACATCGCTTCGCTCATTCTTTATCTCAGGGGCAACCTGCTCTTTCATGGCGGCAGCGACTGTTCCCTTTCTCGGAGAATACTTGAATATATGCATCTCATACAGATTGAGCTCCGTCAGATATCTTACAGTCTCTGCAAATTCTTCCTCAGTCTCTCCCGGGAAGCCCACTATCACATCCGTGGTGAGCGCAGGGGACTTATACGCCTTTCTCAGCATGTCACATTTTTCAAAGTATTGCTTGCAAGTATACTTTCTGTTCATTCTCTTGAGCACTGAATCACAGCCACTCTGCAGGCTCAGATGGAAGTGTGGACATACTTTCGAATTGGATGAAATTCTCTCCACAAACTCCTCTGTTATTATCCCCGGCTCAAGTGAACCAAGCCTTATTCTCTTGATTCCTTTGATTTTTGAGATAGCCTCTATAAGCTCTATAAGTGCTCCCTCATTATTCTTATCTTTGCCATATGACGATATGTGTATACCGGTAAGCACAACTTCTTTTATTCCTGCCTCCGCAAGCTCTGATACTTCTGCAAGGATCGCCTCCTGGCTTCTGCTTCTTATCCTTCCTCTTACATACGGGATTATGCAGTATGAGCAGAACTGATTGCAGCCGTCCTGGATCTTGACATATGCCCTTGTGTGTCCCACAGGGACATGGCCGCCCATCTCCTCGTACTCAGTCTCTCTGGATATATCCACGAAGTATTCCATGGCTTCATGATCTTTACCCGGGGCATTTTTTCCATTGTTTCTCACATTAATATAATCATTAACTATTTCTGTGATACTTTTCTTCTTATTGTTGCTTATTACTATATCTATAGCTTCATCCTGCTCGAGAATCTCTCTGGCTGACTGCACATAGCATCCTGCGGCTATCACTATTCCATCAGGATTCATCTTTCTGGCTCTGTGAAGCATCTGCCTTGATTTTTTGTCCGCAATATTGGTCACAGAACAGGTATTTACTATATATATATCTGCTTTTTCGTCAAATTCCACTATATTTGCACCGGCAGCCTTCAGCATGTCGAGCATGCTGTCAGTCTCCGCCTGATTGACTTTGCAGCCAAGTGTTGTGGCAGCCACAGACATTCCTTTTAGCATGTATTTTACACTCCTTATATTGACTTTTGTATTCTATAAAAATATAATAATGACAGTACATAAAAAACTTACAAGGGTTAGGAGGACTATTTATGACAGCAGTTAAGATTTCTTTAAACTCAATCGATAAGGTCAAGAGCTTTTGCAATGACATTGCGAAATTTGACGCAGAATTCGACCTCGTATCAGGACGTTACGTAATTGATGCAAAGTCAATCATGGGTATTTTCAGTCTTGATATCTCAAAGCCTATCGAACTTAACATTCATGCAGAGAGCGGTATCGATGAGATCATGGCTACTCTGAAGCCATACCTTGCAGAATAGTATTTATTCTGCCCCGTATGTTATATGGATCTGATAATCAAAGAGATGCTTATTATGAAGCATCTCTTTTTTGTTGTCTTTTATCACTGTTTTATATTGTTTTACTGCTTTGCGCGACACATAACGACCTCTGCCGTATCTACAGCCTTGCGGTACAATGGCTCGATGATTCCTGTGAGCTTTGCCTCCGACTTCTCTATCGCAGAGAGAACCGGATGTGTAACCGGATGCTTTGCAACAAATGTCGTACAGCAATCCTCGTATGGCAGTATAGATGTCTCGTATGTTCCGATCTTCTCTGATATGTCTACTATCTCCTGCTTATCCATACCTATACATGGTCTGAACACCGGCATGGTGCTGACCTGGTTGATAACGTTCAGGCTGAACACAGTCTGGCTTGAAACCTGGCCTATGCTCTCTCCTGTTATCGTACACTGACAGTCATTCTTCTCAGCCAGCTCCTCCGCTATCTTGATCATGTATCTCTTCATGATGATCGTAAGCTCCTCATGAGGACAGTTGTCGTATATTGCCATCTGTACATCGGCAAAGTTGACAACATGGAGTCTGATGGCTCCTGAGTAGTCGGCCACAAGACATGCCAGATCTATAACCTTCTGCTTTGCTCTCTCGCTTGTGAAAGGAGGTGCGTGGAAATATACTGCCTCCACAACAACTCCTCTCTTGGCTATCATATATGCCGCAACAGGGCTGTCTATACCGCCTGACAGAAGTGCCATTCCTCTGCCGTTCGTTCCAACCGGCAGTCCTCCCGGGCCAGGTATGGTGATCGAATAGATATATGCTACCTTTCTGATCTCCACATTGATTATCTCCTGAGGTGAGTGCACATCCACTGCAAGATCAGGGAACGCCTCAAGGAGGAAATGTCCAAGCTCGGCGCTTACCTCCATGGAAGTCATAGGATATGTCTTGTCATTTCTTCTGGTGAACACCTTGAATGTGAAGTTCTTTCTGTCGTACGCCTTTTCAACATAATCTATTACCTTCTGCTTGAGGTTCTCAAACTCTGTGTTCTCCTCAACCACAACAGGGCATATTCCAACAATACCAAATACCTTTCCAAGGGCATTTACCACATCCTCATAGTCGTAATCCGACTTGCACTCAACGAATATTCTTCCCTGCTCCTTGCGGATATAGAAATCTCCGTAAGGCTTCAGCTTTCTGTTGATGTTCTTGCAGAGTATGTCTTCAAATATATATCTGTTCTTTCCCTTTGTGCCTATCTCGGCATACTTTATCATAAATGCCTTGTACTGCATATTTCCTCCTATTTCTTCCTCACATATCTTCTGAGTATCGGTAAAAGTTCCTTGCAGCACTCGACTGCATAATCTATCTGTTCCATTGTATTCTCCGGTGAAAAACTGAATCTCAGTGTGGACTCAAGCTTCTCAGGTGGCAGACCTATGGCCTTCAGCGTGCTGCTTGTGGAATGTTTATTCGACGAACATGCTGAACCGGATGAGACATATATGCCCTTCTCTTCCAGAGCATGAAGCATGACCTCACTTCGCACTCCCTTGAAGGTTATGCTGGCTATATGGGGTGCATCCCCGGAATTACTGTACACATCGTCTATCTGTGTGAGTTCATCTATAAGATGTTCCTTGAGTTCTCTCATGTGCGCTACATTTGCATCGAGATCTCTGTAGGTCATCTCGGCAGCCAGTGCCATTCCGGCTATTCCCGGTACATTCTCTGTTCCTGACCGCATTCCGCCCTGCTGGCCTCCACCGTATATCACAGGCTTGACCTTGACTCTGTCCTTTATGAACAGTGCTCCAACGCCCTTTGGTCCGTGGAATTTATGGCTGCTTATGGACATCATGTCTATTCCCATACGCTTCGGGTATATCACATATTTGCCAAATGCCTGTATGGCATCCACATGGAAGAGTACACTCGGATTCTTCTCCTTTATACGTCTGGCAATGTCTTCCACCGGCATGACAGCTCCTATCTCATTGTTGACGTACATGACTGACACTATGATCGTGTCGTCGTCGACCTCATCTACCAACCGGTCAACATCTACCACACCATCGCTTCCAGTCGGGATCCTGACAACATCAAAGCCCATATCCTCAAGGAATGTCAGCGGACTGCCGACTGAGGCATGCTCAACTGCTGTTGTTATGATCTTGTTGCCCGCTCTCCTGTTGGCAAGTGCGCCTCCTATCAGAGCCATGTTGTTGGATTCTGTTCCTCCCGATGTGAACACGATCTCCTTCGCCTGAACCTTGAGCAGCCTGGCTATCTTATCCCTGGCATCGCTCACGTATCTGGCCGCATCCACACCCTTCTGGTGCAGTGATGACGGATTGCCATAGTCCTGTTCCATTAACTTTACCACAAGATCTCTCACCTCTGGATAAACCGGGGTGGTCGCTGAATTGTCAAAATATGCTTCCATGTTGTCTTCCACCATTCCGAAACCGATATACGTCCGGCTTCAAGCTTCTTTCTTTCACTAATCTCTACAATATTGTTCTAATTGTCCCTGTCGGCACTGAACATGATGATCGACATAACCGCCAGTCCGGCCGTCTCAGTGCGCAGTATCCTGTGTCCAAGAGTTATACATTCCGCCCCGGCCACCATTGCCTGTTCCACTTCTTCCCTGGCAAAGCCACCCTCCGGGCCTATGAATACCCCCAGACTTCTGCGGGCAGAGGACGGTGCTGTCACATCAGCGATGATCTGTCTGGACTTTGCAAGTCCCTCCGCCTCCTCATATGGAATTATATTCATATCAAGAGTCTTCGCCATCTCTATCGCCTGTGCAAATGTTACCGGCTCCGTGATCTCAGGGACGATTCCCCTTCCGGACTGTTTTGCAGCAGACTCCGCTATGATCCGGCATCTCTCAGTCTTCTTTGCAACCTTCTTTGCATCAAGCTTCACTATGGTGCGCGCAGTGAATACCGGAACTATCCGGCAGACACCGAGCTCCACCATCTTCTGTACTATAAGATCCATCTTATCCGACTTTGGATATCCCTGAAACAGGGTAACCTCCACCGGAAGCTCTGCAAAGTTATCATTCACATCCTCGACGTGGCACAGAACCTCGTCTCTGCCAAGCTCCGATATACTGCACGTATAATCTCTTCCTCTGCCGTTACTGACAGTTATCTCCTGACCCACTTTAAGGCGGAGAACGTTCTTTATATGGTTAACGTCTCCGCCTGTTATGCTTATATCTGTTCCTATATCTCTGCCATCTACGTCTACAAAGAATCTGTTCATATTTGATTATTTCCTCTCACACGCTGGTTCATACATGCTTTTTTGCGACAAAGCTTACCCAGTCATTCATGTAGACAGTATCTACGATATCAAAGTTATTGTCAAGAAGAGCCTGTCTGACCTCATCCTCTTTTATGTTTATAATGCCCGATGATATAAAAATACCATCATCCTTCATAAACTTCTGAACTACAGCCGACATTGGAATTATAACGTCTGCAAGGATATTTGCAACTACTATATCATAATTTGCGCCTATTGACTCTACCAGTTTCTGGTCCTCAAGGACATTTCCGCACTTGAATTCCACAGCCTCGGCAGGAATATGGTTCACATCTCTGTTCTCTCCCGCCACATCAACAGCGATCGGATCTATGTCTATACCGAGAACATGCTTTGCACCCAGCTTATTGCAAACAAATGACAGGATACCGCTTCCGCTTCCGGCATCGAGTATCTCATCTCCATCCTTCATGTACTTCTTGAGCTGGCCTATGCACAGTCTCGTGGTCTCATGGGAACCTGTTCCAAATGCTGTTCCGGGATCTATCTCAATAACTATATCCTCATCCGTTGCATCCTCCGGCACTTCCTCCCAGGTTGGCTTGATGATGATATTGTCATACAGTCTGAATGGCTTGAAGTAGGCCTTCCAGTTGTCTCTCCAGTCCTCTTCCTTCGTCTCACTCTCGGTTATCTTGCCTGTTCCGACAGGAAGAAACTCTGACAGCCTCCTGATCTCTGCAGCCACCTTATCCTTTATCTCCTGCACGTCAAATGTATCGTCAAGGAAACAGGACACCTTTGCAGTTCCATCATTTTCCGGCATATCATCCGGCAGGAGATCGACAAACATCGTCTCCATCTCCTCCTCAGTGAGGGGAATATTATCTTCTATCTGAACACCCAAAACGCCTTCCTCTTCGAGGAAGGCGCTTATGAGGTCTTCAGCTTCACATGTTGTATCTATTGTGAGCTTCGTCCATTTCATATATTTTATACCTACTTTTTCTTTCTTCTCTTGTGATCGCCAAATGTAAATGGTCCTGCTGAATCTGTTGCAGGTCTTGTCTCTACAAGTGTTGCCTGCTCATACTGATTTAGGATCTTCTTCTGCTCCTCTGTGAGCTTCTCCGGCACCTGTACAACAAGTGTTACATAGTGATCGCCTCGCTGAGTTGGGTTCTTGAGGTTAGGTACTCCTTTGCCCTTCAGCTTTATACGTGTATCTGTCTGTGTTCCTGGTGGTATGGTGTAATCAACCTCTCCTTCGATGGTGTTGATCTTGATAACTCCACCAAGTGCTGCCTGTGTAAATGTGATAGGCTCTGATGAATACAGATTGTACTCCTGTCTCTGGAAGTTTGGATGACGATCAACAAGTATGGTAACTGTAAGATCTCCTCTCTCACCACCGTTGATACCAGGCTCACCCTTTCCTTTGATTCGGATGTTAGTACCATTGTCTACTCCTGGTGGAATAGCTATCTGTATCTTCTTTCTGCTCTTTACATATCCTGTTCCTGCACAGTTGCTGCACTTGTATCTGATGATCTTACCAGATCCACTACAATCAGGACATGTCTGAACATTACGTACAACTCCAAAAAGTGACTGCTGTGTTGTCACTATCTGGCCCTTACCGCCGCACTTGCCGCAGACCTCCGGCTGGTGTCCCGGCTGTGAACCGGTTCCCTTACATACATCACACTCATCCTTCAGTGGGAGCTCAAGCTCCTTCTGGGTTCCGAATATAGCCTCCTCAAAGGCTACTCTGATGGTGGTCTTGATGTTTGCGCCCTTCATAGGGCCATTTGTATTTCTCTGACGGCTTGCGCCACCGAACATATCTCCGAATATATCTCCAAAGATATCTCCCATGTCTGCGAAGTCAAATCCACCAAATCCGTCGGCACCGCCGCCGTTCTGGTCGAATGCTGCATGGCCAAACTGATCATACTTTGCACGTTTCTCAGGGTCACTGAGGACTGAATAAGCTTCAGCTGCTTCTTTGAATTTCTCTGCAGCCTCTTCATCACCAGGGTTCATATCCGGGTGGTATTTTTTTGCTACCACTCGGTATGCCCTTTTGATCTCGGCTTCAGAGGCTCCCTTGGTTACACCAAGGACTTCATAATAATCGGTCTTTGTCTCTGCCATAGCCTTTACCTTTCATCCTCTATATATTAAACCTCTGTGAAATCTCCATCTACAACATCGCCATCTGAGTAATCAGGTGTGCCTGCACCTGTTCCTGCGTTTGCTCCAGGACCGTTCTGCTCATAGAGCTTTGAGAACAGATTCTGTGCGCTCTCCATCAGCTTATCCTTTGCAGCCTTGATCTTATCTACATCTGCATCGCTCATATTCTCTGCATCTGTGCTGTCTATTGCTGCTCTTAAGGAGTCAAGATCTGCCTTTACGCCAGCCTTGTCAGAATCTGAAAGCTTATCTCCTACCTCGCCGAGTGCCTTCTCTGTCTGGAATGCAAGTGCATCTGCCTCATTTCTTGCCTCGATGCCTTCCTTACGCTTCTTATCCTGAGCCTCGTACTCTGCTGCTTCCTTAACTGCTCTATCGATATCATCATCTGAAAGTGATGTTCCTGATGTGATAGTAATGTGCTGCTCTCTTCCTGTTCCGAGATCCTTTGCTGATACATTTACGATACCATTTGCATCGATATCGAATGTAACCTCGATCTGTGGAACTCCACGTCTTGCTGGAGCGATACCATCAAGTCTGAATCTGCCAAGACTCTTGTTGTCCTTTGCGAACTGTCTCTCACCCTGTACTACGTTGATATCAACGGCATCCTGATTATCCTGTGCTGTTGAGAAGATCTGGCTCTTCTTTGTAGGGATTGTTGTATTTCTCTCGATAAGGTGAGTAGCTATACCACCCATTGTCTCGATTGAAAGTGTAAGTGGTGTAACATCCAGAAGAAGGATCTCGCCTGCACCGGCATCTCCGGCAAGCTTACCACCCTGGATACAAGCACCGATAGCAACACACTCATCAGGGTTGATTCCCTTGAATGGCTCCTTACCTGTAAGTCTCTTAACCTCTTCCTGTACTGCTATGATACGGGTTGAACCACCGACAAGAAGTACCTTGTCAAGGTCTGCTGCTGTAAGTCCTGCATCAGCAAGTGCTGTGTTAACAGGGCCCTTTGTTCTGTCTACAAGATCTGCTGTAAGCTCATCGAACTTAGCTCTTGTAAGGTTCATATCGAAATGCTTTGGTCCATCCTGGTTTGCTGTGATGAAAGGAAGGTTGATGTTGGTTGTTGTAGCTGATGACAGCTCCTTCTTTGCCTTCTCTGCTGCTTCCTTTAATCTCTGCATAGCCATCTTATCGCCTGAAAGGTCGATGCCCTCTGCCTTCTTGAATTCATCAAGCATATACTGTGTAATTGCGTTATCGAAGTCATCACCACCGAGCTTGTTATCGCCGGCTGTTGCAAGAACCTCGATGACACCCTCACCGATCTCAATGATAGATACATCGAATGTACCACCACCTAAATCGTAAACCATGATTCTCTGCTCCTGCTCGTTGTCAAGACCATATGAAAGAGCTGCTGCTGTAGGCTCGTTGATGATACGCTTTACATCAAGACCTGCGATCTTACCGGCATCCTTTGTTGCCTGTCTCTGTCCATCTGAGAAGTAAGCAGGAACTGTGATAACTGCCTCTGTAACCTTCTCTCCTAAGTATCCCTCTGCATCTGACTTCAGCTTCTGAAGGATCATTGCTGAAATCTCCTGTGGTGAATACTTCTTGCCATCTATCTCTACTCTGTAATCTGATCCCATGTGACGCTTGATAGATGAAATTGTCTTATCTGCGTTTGTAACTGCCTGACGCTTTGCAGGCTCACCTACTACTCTCTCTCCTGTCTTCAGGAAACCTACTACTGAAGGTGTTGTTCTCATACCCTCTGAGTTAGCTATAACTACAGGCTTACCACCTTCCATAACTGCTACACATGAATTTGTTGTACCTAAGTCAATACCTATAATCTTACCCATTGTCTTTTCCTCCTAGAAAAAAAATTTACAATATTAAGAAATCTCCCACTCCGTGGGTCCTTCTTATGAAGTTTAATTTGCTACCTTTACCATGCTAAATCTGAGCACCTGATCCTTGTACATGTAACCCTTCTGCATCTCTTCAACGATTACATTCTCTTCGTAGTTGTCATCCTCTACATGCATCACTGCATTGTGGAATGTAGGATCAAACTGTTCCCCGGCGCAATCCATAGGTTTTACACCTATGCTTTCCAATGACGTCATAAGCTGCTTATATATATTTGCAACTCCCGACTCGAATGGTCTGTCCTTATCCTCATCAGGAATGGCTGCCATTGCTCTCTCAAAATTGTCTACCACAGGAAGGAGCTTCTCAAGAACTCCCTTTGCACCTATGTCGTACAATTTGCCTGACTCTTTTTCATTTCTCTGGCGGATGTTCTCACACTCCGCAAGAAGTCTTGTGTACTTTGTCTCTGCATCCTTGCAGCGTTCCTTGAGCTTCTCGTTCTCCTCACGGAGAGCCTTGCCTCCACGTCTGTTCTCCTTTGCAACATGCTGTGGCTTTGCAGCCTCTGCCTGCTCCTCCGGAACGTCAACGGTCTCATCGACCTTGACTTCTGACTCAACGCCATCCTTTATCTCTGCTGAAGCATCTCCAACTATGGTCTCGGCTGCTGTCTGCTCTGTCTTAACCTTCTTGTCGGATGCAGTACTGTTATTGCTATCAGCCATTACATATCCTCCTATTCATCGTTATAATCTTATCTGTCTATCCATTGTTGTTAAATATGTCATCAAGCTCTCCGGTGAGTTCCTTGAGCATGCTCACAACTTTCTTGTAATCCATCCTCTTCGGTCCGATTATTCCTATCGTTCCTTTTGCACCCTCCGGCATCTTGTATGTTGCTGTTACAAGGGAGCAGTCCTTCAGGTTTTCATCGCTGTTCTCCTGTCCTATCAGGATCTGTATGTCGCTGTCCTGCTGGATCACATCCTCCACATGTTTTGCAAATTCTTCTTTGTCCTCTATGTCTTCCAGTGTTCCGAGCAGCTTCTCTGCGGATGACGTGTTCGCCAACTCAGGGTACTTGAGTACATTCGTTGCTCCACTGGTATAAACCTTGAGATCATCGGCCTCATGGATCGCCTCCATGATTCCCTGGAATATCGTCTCAAGGATCTCTGCATATTCACCTGCCTGAACCTTCATGGTCTGTATAAGTTCAAGATTGATATCCTGAAGTGCCGCGCCCTGAAGGAAGGTATTTAGCAGAATATTAAATTTTAAAATATCTTCATTCTTCAGGCTGTACGTCGTCTTGATCAGCTTATTCTTGACTATATTGCCATCAACCATGATGACCGCCAGCAATGTGGTCTCATCAACCTGTGACAACTGGATGAACTTTACTGTGTTGTTGTACTGTGGCATCGTAACCAGTGTTGCGTACTGAGTGTTAGTCGCAAGCACCTTTGCCACCTGCTTGAGAAGCTTCTCAAGCTTATCAACTCTCTGCAGCAGATTCTCTCTCTCTGTCTGATTCTCTGCTTTCTCTTCATTCCTGTCTGCCATGATGCTGTCAACATAAAACCTGTAACCTGCATCCGTCGGAACTCTTCCTGCCGATGCATGTGGCTGGCATATAAAACCCATGTCCTCAAGATCTGACATCTCATTTCTTATGGTAGCCGGGCTGACATTCATGTCGGCCAGCTTGGAAATGGTTCTCGATCCAACGGGCTCTCCAGTCTCCAGGTAATTCGAAACGATCGCTTTTAGAATTCTGACTTTTCTCTCGTCAAGTTCCATACTCTCATTCCTTTTTGCTTTTAGTCTTATTAGCACTCAACATATCCGAGTGCTAACCACTAAACATAATCTAACACTGCCGCCCCCTTTTGTCAACAAAATAACGAATGTTTTTGTGTTTTTTTTATGTTTTGAAGGACGGTCGTGCCAGTATTATTCTATTAAGAAGTCCGCCAGGATCGTGTTGCTTACGTCGATGCCTTTTTTTGTGAGGCGGATCAGGCCGTGGTCATCTTCGAGGTGGCCGGTGGACTTGTATTTATCTATGACGGAGCCGTATATGTCGTAGATGGAGTGTCCAAAGTAGTCGTTGAATTTTTCTGCACTCACACCGGATATCATACGCAGGCCGAGGAACATATATTCCTCCATCAGCCTGTCTGCGTCAAGTTCTTCTTCCACATTGCGCATGTGTTCTATTATATCTCTTGCCTTACCCGAATTTGCGACGTGATCTCCGAATGTCATGAGCTCCCTGTGTCTTGCCATGCCGTCTATGTAGTCTTCCAGACTGGATGTGTTGGTGTAGCGTCTGCCGTACAGGAAGGACGCTGCTCCGATTCCGATTCCTATGTATTCCCCGAGGGTCCAGTAGACTATGTTATGTCTGCACTCGTAGCCAGCTTTGGCGTAATTGGATATCTCGTATCTGTGGTAGCCGCCGGTGCCTAAGAGCTTATTTGTTATGTCGTACATCTGCCTGTCCACGTCCTCATCCGGGATCTGTGACAGCAGGTTCTCATCTGCTGCCAGAGGAGTTCCGTCCTCCACTATGAGGCTGTAGGACGATATGTGCTCCGGCTTACACCTTAATACCTTGTCAAGGGTGTCCAGATATGACCTCATGGTCTGTCCCGGTATGTCTGACATCAGGTCTATATTTATATTGCGAAATCCGGCCTCCCTAGCCATGTCAAATGCGGCGAGGAACTGGTCATAATTGTGTATCCTGCCCAGAGCTTCCAGCTCATTTTTCTGTGCGGACTGAAGGCCTATGCTCATCCTGTTTATGCCATTTGCTATATATTCTGCTGCCTTACGGCTGGTCAGGGTGCCCGGATTTACCTCTATGCTTATCTCCGCATCCTCTGCGACATCGAACAGCTTCCTCACCGTCGTCATTACAAGTGTGATCTCGTCCGGCTCCAGTATGGATGGGGTTCCGCCTCCTATGTATATTGTCCTGACCTTGTGGGTCTCCGCCAAATACGAGTAGCTTTTCAGCTCCTCGCACAGGGCTTCGATGTATTTCTCACGGTACACTCCATATCCCGACATGCAGGCTGCCCCCACCGGAAATGACAGGAAGTCGCAGTATGCACATTTCTTCACACAGAATGGGATATGTATGTATATGCTGAGCGGCTTCTTCTCATATGACTCTAAAACTTCGTCATTATTTGCATCGCCGAAATCCCGATCTGAATTTTCGGTATTTATTATATCTATCATTAGTATCCTTCCTTTTTATTTCAAATATCGTCACCGCATGAAAAAAGCCGCTACTAAGAATGCTCCTGTCAGAATGCTCTCATTAACGGCTTTTCTACGATTCTATTATTTCTTATTTAATATAACCGTGTCACTGTGTTCCCGGTCTTTTCTATTCCTCATCAAGCTTCAGGACAGACATAAATGCCTTCTGTGGTATCTCCACATTGCCCACCTGTCTCATTCGCTTCTTTCCTTCCTTCTGCTTTTCAAGGAGCTTTCTCTTTCTGGATATATCTCCGCCGTAGCACTTGGCAAGGACATCCTTTCTCATGGCCTTGACTGTCTCGCGGGCTATTACCTTGCCGCCTATGGCCGCCTGGATCGGGATCTCGAACAGATGTCTCGGGATCTCGTCCTTGAGCTTCTCGCACATCTTTCTGCCCCTTTCATACGCTGTATCCTTGTGTATGATAAATGAGAGTGCATCGACCTCTTCCTTATTGATAAGGATGTCCAGCTTCACAAGCTCTGAGCGGACATAGCCCTTCATCTCATAGTCAAATGAAGCATAGCCCCTTGAACGCGACTTAAGTGCATCAAAGAAATCGTATATGATCTCGTTCAGTGGGAGGTCGTACTTGAGAAGCGCTCTTGTCTCCTCCATGTACTCCATGCTCTTGTACACGCCTCGTCTCTCCTGGCAGAGCTGCATGATGGCACCCACATACTCTGTTGTGACCATGATCTCCGCATCGACAAATGGCTCCTCCATGTACTCTATGGTGGATGGATCCGGCAGATTCGACGGATTGGTGAGCTCTATCACATTCCCATCTGTGGTATGTACCTTATATACAACGCCTGGCGCTGTGGTTACCAGATCAAGATTGAACTCCCTCTCCAGTCGCTCCTGAACTATCTCAAGGTGAAGCAGTCCAAGGAAACCACATCGGAAACCAAAGCCCAGTGCTATGGATGTCTCCGGCTCAAAGCTGAGCGCCGCATCATTTAACTGAAGTTTCTCAAGGGCATCCCTGAGATCCGGATACTTTGCTCCATCCGCAGGATAGAGTCCGCAGTATACCATAGGCTGTGCCTTCTTGTATCCAGGAAGCGCCTCGTCACATGGCCTGTCCGCCTGTGTGACTGTATCTCCCACTGTGGTATCCTGTACATTCTTAAGGCTGGCTGTTATGTAACCAACCATACCGGCTGACAGCTCATCACATGGGACAAATCTTCCCGCTCCGAATATTCCGACCTCAACCACCTCAGCCTCAGCTCCGGTGGCCATCATCCTTATGGTGGTTCCCTTCTTCACGCAGCCGTCAAATAATCGGCAGAATATGATAACTCCCTTGTAGGAGTCATACAGACTGTCGAATATAAGTGCCTTGAGTGGAGCCTCAGGGTCACCATGCGGTGCCGGCACCTTCTTCACGATCTGTTCAAGCACTTCTTCTATATTAATCCCATTCTTTGCCGATATCCTTGGGGCATCCTGTGCCTCTATTCCAATTACATCCTCGATCTCGTTCACGACCCTCTCCGGATCTGCTGACGGGAGGTCTATCTTGTTGATGACTGGCATGACATCAAGGTCATGATCCAGCGCCAGGTATACATTCGCCAGGGTCTGCGCCTCTATGCCCTGTGCGGCATCAACCACAAGTATGGCTCCCTCACAGGCTGCCAGACTTCGAGATACCTCATAATTGAAATCCACATGTCCCGGAGTGTCTATGAGATTGAATATGTACTCCTGTCCATCATTGGCATTGTACACGATCCTGACACACTGTGCCTTGATGGTGATTCCACGCTCCCTCTCAAGATCCATATTGTCAAGAACCTGATTCTGCATCTCCCTGCTGGTCAGAGTTCCGGTCTTCTCTATGATCCTGTCGGCAAGTGTTGATTTACCGTGATCTATATGCGCTATTATACAGAAATTTCTTATCTTTGACTGGTCTAAATGCTCCATGTTTTCACATCCTTATCTATGTCCCGCGCCTTGTATGTGCAGGCTCTTTTATTCTTATACTTGTCTTACTCGCATTTGACGTTAATATAACATGTATGAGCATATAACTGCAAGTGCCAATATGCCACTTAATCCTCACTTCAGAAGCACCTTTGCAAGCATTGCGGCAAATGGTTCGATGGCGTTGTATTCCTCCTCCACCGTGTTAGTCTGTGCGCCTATCTCTGCCAGCATGGCGTGCGGCATGAGATCCATGTTGTACCGGCTCGTACTTATGTATATCTTGCGCATCATGTCGCCGTAATTTGCCCTGCCCGCCAGATAGGTCTGAAGTGCAAATGCCATGTTGTCGACCTTGTTGTCATTGCTCCAATAGTCCACATCGTTGCCATCCTCGTCACGGCACATACCATTTAACAGCATGATCTGTGCTGTGGGCTTTCCATCCACATCTGTAACCAGATGTGTGTCATCCGGCACACCATCCCTGTGGAGATCTATGATGACCTCTATCTCAGGATTGTCCTTAAGTATCTGTGACACACCTTCCCTCGAATAATCATAGGAAGCGTTCCTGTCAAGAACCCCTGTCATCATGTCATATGCCGTGGTGTCGTGGTACACCGGTATGCCATATGTATCCGTGAGTATCTCCGCCAGGCGGTTGCCAAGTCCTATCACCGTGTCGTCAACCTCGCCCGGTCTTGAGTCCGCAAATGCCTCAGAGCCGTGGGTGTGATATATCAGAACCTTGTATCCGCCCGTGTCCATATCCAGCGACAGATCTTTGCCGAGCAGATTTTCCGCATCCAGCTCGTCTTTTTTTACGCACTTAGGGTATGTGGCGTTATAACAATATGAAAGGAGTGTATCTGCGTCCATACCTATATAAGAGCTCATTATATCCGCCATGGCCGACACAGTCCTGGCATCAGCGGATCTCTGCGCAGCTTCTGTGGTCTCAGTGCTGGCAGGCGCAGAAGTCTCTGAAGTCTCCGCCTGCGATGATGCCTCACCTTCGGAATCCGCATCCTCCGTCTGGTATGTCCTGCCCTCCTCGCACACCTCCCTGACCTGAGATTCCCAGTAATCCATGTAACAGTACACATCCGGCTCAGCCGCACCGGGGCTGTATATACTCTCGCCTGTTTCACCCGAAGAACTGCCATATATCCCGCTATACACCAGCTTCCACACATCATCAGTTATCCCGGTCTTTATCAATATCCCCGCGCACACCAGAATCACCCACGCAAGTATATACACAGTCTTCGTATGAAGCTTTCTGTCCGACATACATTTCCACCCCTTTTGAATATGCTATGGCCTCTGTTATCCATTATTCAAATATATGAGTGTACGTGCCAAATGATTCCCTGTATTTTTCTCTACATCGCTATGGCATTTATCGCCTCAGATATCGTAAAGCTGATGCGGCGCACTAGCTCGTCTATATTTTTCGGGGTCACGAACATATCCGCCATATCCTCGTCCAGAAGATTGCACGCTATCTGGTATCTCTGCTTCTCCGTGAACTCCCTCATGATCCTGCGCCCGTAGGTCTCGTTAAATGCATCAGCCACCTCATCCAGCGAATCGTCTATGATGGATGGAACGGAGATGACTGTCGGAACACCGACTGCGATCACGCGTCTGCCAAGGTTGTCTGAGCTCAGTGTCTTTCTGTTGTTGCCGACACCGGAGCCGGGGCTTATACCTGTATCCGTGAGCTGGATGGTGCATCCGAGTCTCTTGCTGCTTCTGGCCGCCAGGGCGTCTATTGCAACCACGATCTCCACGTCTATCTCATCGCATATTCCCCTGACTATATCCACAGTCTCTATTCCGGTCTGTGCCATGACTCCCGGACATATGGCACTCATGACCAGATCTGGCTTTCCCGGAGTGTCCAGGTGCCTTGTCACATACAGATTGTCTATGACCAGCGGGCCTATGGAATCCGGGGTGACCTGCCTGTTGCCAAGTCCGACCACCAGTATATTTCCCGCATGCCCCATGAGCTCCCTGAGTCTGCCCTCAAGCTCCGCCCTCAGAGGTTCATGTATGGACTCCTCATATTCCTTAAGCTTGGAACACTCTATCGTTATATATTGTCCCTTTGCCTTTCCCAGATTTTTCTCCCCTATCTCATCCAGAACCGTTATGGTGGTGGTCTTGATGCTCCTGTCCTCATTCACAACCGTCTTCACCTTGACCCCAGGCATATTTCTCCTGTCGGCTACATTTTCTCTGAGCTCTATCGCAAGATCCGTACGTATCTCCCTATTCATATGCGTCCTCCTTACATAACCCATTACATGTATAATAAAATACCCCGGCGGATGCATTTTTATGTATCCGCCGGGGCATTCCACGGTAAATCTTACATTACCTTGCCAAGTATTCTGTTGATCACTTCAGGATATCCGCACACCCTGAGTACAGGTGGCTCCCACTCCAGGGATGCCGTCTGATAAAAGCATGTCGACACACCGACTTCTATTCCGCCCTCCATCTCCGATGATCTTACGATCCTTCCAAATTTCTTCTTGTCCTTAACAAGTCCCCAGGCGGCTTTGTTGATGGTAAATTCCACCACCGGGTAGCCTCCCACATA
This sequence comes from Coprococcus sp. AF16-22, assembly GCF_003461545.1. Taxonomy (NCBI): domain Bacteria; kingdom Bacillati; phylum Bacillota; class Clostridia; order Lachnospirales; family Lachnospiraceae; genus Coprococcus; species Coprococcus sp. AF16-22. Next base: position 112,165 of record NZ_QTXH01000004.1, on the reverse strand, counting down.
TCCTGTCACCTTTGCGTCGTCCACATATGACAGCTCGTCCTTCCAGTATTCAACCGCTTCGTCTATTGATGCAAACATATATCTTCTCCTGTTTATTCTGCACTTTTTTATATTTATTATGCTTTTGAATCATACCGTTGTCAATTTACTCTTTCTGATTTTTTCGTTCACGTTTATTAATTTTTGTTTTGTTGCAATATTTTTTTCTTTATTATTATACTGTTATTTGATATACTAATTTGAAGTGTATATTAACGGCAGTAGTCTGCCCTTATTTAGAATTTACTTTTACAATTAAATAGCGGGGATCTATCCCCCAGGTTTTAAGGAGGTCTTTTTATGGATTTTACTAAGAAGGGAGCGGTGAAGGCTCAGAAGGAGCTGGTATCCAAGCTTCCAAGAAACCGGCGTAAGCTTAACATTTCTGTGTTTAAGATTATACTGGTGCTGGTGCTCGCCATTGTGATAGTCGGTGTCGGAGCCGGATTTGGAGCCCTCAAGGGTATTCTGGATGATACGCCGAACATCAACGCTGACGCTCTCATACCTAAGGGATACAAGACAACTCTTGTATACCAGAATGGAAAGGAGATCACGACACTTGCCAATTCCAACTCCAACCGAGAGTATGTGTATTACGACTCTATTCCTGAGGATCTTGTGAATGCATTTGTCGCTATAGAGGACAGACGTTTCTGGGAGCACAACGGAATCGATGTACAGGGTATCGCCAGAGCATTTATAAAGGGTCTCAAAAGCGGAGACTTCGATGAGGGTGCTTCCACTCTTACACAGCAGCTTATCAAGAACAACGTGTTCAACGTCGGACTGAATGAGTCAACCTTCCTTGATAAGCTCGAACGTAAGGTTCAGGAGCAGTATCTGGCTGTGGATATGGAGAAGAAGATCGACAAGAAGTCGATAGTCGAGTATTATCTGAACACCATATATCTCGGAGAGGGCTGCTACGGTGTTGAGACTGCTGCCAAGACTTACTTCGGCAAGGAGCTCAGCCAGTTATCGGTATCTGAGTGTGCCGTGCTCGCAGCAATTCCGCAGAACCCTACCAAATACGATCCTCTTCTGTCGCCTGATGACAACAAATCCAGAAGAACCCAGGTTTTGAAATATATGCTGGATCTGGAGTATATAACACAGGCACAGTATGACGAGGCAATAAACGATAATGTTTACAAGCGTATCGCTTCCGTATCTAAGAAGGAAGAAAAGGAGCAGAAGACAGAGGTCAACTCATACTACACTGATGAGGTCATCAAGCAGCTTCAGAATGATCTGGTTGCCAAGGGCTACTCAGAGGATGAGGCTGAGACATTGATCTGGTCAGGCGGACTCAAGGTAATCGTGTGTCAGGATCCTGATATTCAGGAGATCGCTGATTCAGTTGTAAATGATGCATCCTATTGGCCTGAGCCTGTATATCAGCTCAACTACGCTCTCACCCTTGCGGATAAGGAGACAAAGGTTCAGACGAACTACAGCGTGGAGAATCTTGAGAGCTGGTTCACAGAGCAGGAGGGCTACGACTACAGCGCAAGATATTACAGCGAGGATGATGCCCGTGCTGCGGCTGACCAGTTCAAGGATGCAATGGTTGCCAAAACCGGCGACGAGGTCTTCATGGAGACATTCAAGCTGGTCATCCAGCCACAGGTATCATTCACTCTCATGGATCAGAACACCGGTCAGGTCAAGGCACTTGTCGGAGGACGAGGAGAGAAAACTGAGAACAGATCATTCAACCGTGCAACTGAGGCGACCAGACAGCCTGGTTCCTGCTTCAAGATCGTTGCTGCATATCTCCCGGCACTGGAGGCATGTAATATGTCTCTGGCAACCGTATATGACGATGCACCATACAACTATGAGAATGGTAATCCTGTATACAACTGGTACGGCGGTTACTGGGGACTTAAGACTATCAGATACGCTATCATGGAATCTATGAATATCATAGCCGTAAAGTGTATCACAGATGTAACTCCACAGCTCGCATACGACTATCTGCTGAAGCTTGGATTTACAACTCTTGTTGAGAGAAAGACAGACAGCGACGGTCTCATCCTGTCAGATATAAACCAGTCTCTTGCACTCGGTGGTCTGACAAACGGTATAACAAACCTTGAGATCACAGCCGCTTACGCCACCATCGCAAATGGCGGTAATTATATAAAGCCTGTATTCTATACAGAGGTATATGACCATGACGGCAATCTTCTTATAGACAACAGGGAGCCTGAGAAGACACGTGTCATATCAGAGCAGACAGCATGGCTTCTCACAAGTGCCATGCACGATGTTGTAACAGGAGGTACCGGTTCAGGTGCCAACTCTTACACAGGTATGTATACAGCAGGTAAGACAGGTACGACATCAGGTGATTTTGATAACTGGTTCTGTGGTTATAACCCATACTACACAGCTTCTATATGGCTTGGAAATGATGAGAACATCACATACAGCCCTGGTTCTATCAAGTGCTATATGTGGAGAGATATCATGGATCAGGTCATTGAGAAGAAGGGACTTGATACATCAGCTACATTTGAGATGCCGGACGGAATCGTACAGGCCACTGTATGTTCGGATACAGGACTTCTTCCATCGAATGGATGTCCTACCGTAACAGATTACTTTGACGCATCCAAGATTCCTACAAAGTACTGTCCAGGTGTCAAGAAGGTTGTCGTATGTAACGAATCACACATGCTTGCCAACAAGGAATGTCCTGAGACTACAACCTTCATCTACAAGCTGAATGATGATGGTGAATATGTTCTTGAGGGTTACACATGGGATGAATCACTCCTCAAGGAGCACTGTAACATCCACGGCAAGAAGAAGGATACAAAGAAAACTACCAAGGCAACCACGACCACCGAGGATACATCGGAGGATACAACGGAGGATACAACAACGGAGGAGCCTACAACGACTGAGGAACCTACAACTGAGGAACCAACGTCAGAGGAACCTACCTCTTCAACGGAGATAACCACAACCGAGGAACCAAGCTCGGATGATTCAACCGATACAACTCAATGACGGAAAGCCCCATCATACAATTCAATGTATGATGGGGCTTTTTATATCCTGCCTGTCTTCTATTCTATTTTGTCATCTTCGGCTTGAATATCAACGATGCAAGATATCCAAATATCAGTGCGGCCGAGCTTCCAACCGCCGCCATCTGGAAGCCTCCGCGGAACAGTCCGATAAATCCATCCTTATCAACCGCCTCAGTTATGCCCTTCCACAGATTATATCCAAATCCCGTGAGCGGCACCGATGCCCCGCACTGTGCAAATTCCAGAAGCGGCTTGTATATTCCAAGCGCTCCAAGCACAACTCCCGTACAGACGAGTATGACCATTATTCTTCCCGGAAGAAGCTTGGTCTTGTCCATCAATATCTGGGCAAGAACACATATTATTCCGCCAACCACAAACGCTTTTACATAATCCATTTACATCTACTCACCTTTCTTTTCGTGATGCTCTATCATGACCGCATGGGCGATCCCCGGTATGGTCTGCCCCTCGTTATAGCTCACCGTGGAAAGCAGGGCTCCCGTCGGAACAAACAAAACTCTCTTCCACTCCCCGGAGCTCAACTTCTTCAATATATATCCGGCGAGGACGGTCGCCGAGCAGCCACAGCCCGATCCGCCAGAGTGGGTATCCTGTTCCTCGTTTTCAAATATCTCTATACCGCAGTCCATATGATTTGCCGATATATCCACATTGTTCATGCTCAGAAGATCCTCAAGTATCGTCTTGCCGACCTTGCCGAGATCACCGGTTATTATCCTGTCGTAGTATGTGGGCTTTATTCCAAAGTCCTGAAGATTCTGATATATAACGGCAGCCGCCGCTGGTGCCATGCACGCTCCCATGTTGAGGGAATCCTTCACACCATAGTCCACTATCTGCCCTGTGGTTACGCCCTGGATACACACATCTGACTCTCTGTCTGACACCACAAAGGCACCACTTCCCGTGACCGTCCAGGTAGCTGACAGGGGACGCTGATTTCCATATTCCAAGGGAAAACGGAACTGCTTCTCCGCACTTCCATAGTGGCTTGACGCCTCCGCAATGACGTTGTCCGCATACCCCGCCGCCACAGTCATGGACGCAAGCGACAGTGCCTCCCCGCACGTCGAGCACGCACCATACAGACCGAACACCGGTATCTCCATATCCTTGATTCCAAATGTCGACGCTATGAGCTGTCCCAGCAAATCCCCGGCAAATATATACCTTATATCCTGCTTGACTATTCCCGCCTTCTGTATGGCAAGGGTCACCGCCTGACGCACCATCTCGCTCTCGCCTTCCTCCCAGGAATCTTTGCCAAATGTTGCATCCTCGCTCACTCTGTCAAAATATCTCGCCATGGGGCCGTCTATCTCCTTCGGCCCCGCCACCGCTGCTGCCCCCAGTATATATGGGGGATTGCCAAATTTTATGCTCTGTTTTCCTTTTTTCTCATTCATATCATGCAACTCCCTTATATGGATAAATGTAACTGTTACTATAATTCCCTTATGCACTGCAGATTATAATGGTAGTTTTTGTTAATCTCAGCACTGGACAAATTCATTTATTTGCTTTAACATTACTAAAGTTGCTTTACAAAGAAAAAGGAATGGAGAATCGCCGTGGAATTTACAAAGGAATACTGGGTAAACTGTTTTAGCAGATGTGTCAGATATGCTACGACTTTTTTCAAATGGATAGTTTTTTCACTGATAATGGGAACAATATGCGGGCTTGTCGGAACAGCTTTTCATATATGCGTAGAGTACGCCACCGGCTTCCGTGAGAACAATCATATGATAATATATTTTCTGCCGCTTGCGGGAATCGTGATCGTATTTATATACAGGATCTGTGGAATAAGACATTCCAAGGGAACCAATCTTGTCATCGGTTCCATAAGAAGTGTGGAGGACGAGATTCCTTCCCGTATGGCTCCGCTGATCTTCATATCGACGGTCATTACACACCTCTTTGGAGGTTCATCCGGCCGGGAGGGTGCCGCCCTTCAGATAGGTGGAAGCATCGGTGTCTCTATAGGCAAGCTATTCAAGCTGGATGACAGCGACAAGCACATACTCACACTGTGCGGTATGAGCGCTGTCTTTTCGGCACTGTTTGGAACGCCAATAACGGCTGCACTTTTCAGTATGGAGGTCATAAGTATCGGCATCCTCTACTACTGCGCATTTGTGCCTTGTCTGTTCTCGTCAGTCATCGCATACGCAATAACGAAAAAGCTTCACGTTGTACACGACCACTACAATATAGCCGGCATGCCGACATCCATGGATGTGCCTTTGGTGATCAAGGTCATCGGTCTGGCTATCCTGTGCGCAGTGCTCAGCAGTCTGTTCTGTATATTCATGAACGTTGTGCACAAGCTTTTCCGCAAATATTTCAAGAACCAGTATGTGCGCGTATTCGCAGGAGGCGTGATGCTCGTCCTGCTCAACATAATACTCAACACCACCGACTACAACGGAACCGGTATGAACATCATCGCCCAGGCGCTCAACGGAGAGGCAAAACCAACGGCTTTCCTTCTCAAGGCGCTGTTCACCGCCATAACAATAGGCTGTGGATTTCGAGGCGGTGAGATCGTTCCATCGTTCTTCGTCGGTGCCACATTTGGATGCGTCATGGGTGGACTCATGGGACTCGACCCGGGCTTTGCCGCTGCCCTCGGAATGGTGTGCTTCTTCTGTGGCGTGGTAAACTGTCCTCTTACATCTCTGTTCCTGAGCATAGAACTGTTCGGAGCGCACGGAATACTTCTGTTCACCATAGGATGTGCCGTCAGCTACATGCTGTCCGGCTATTACAGCCTGTACAACGAGCAGAAGATCATCTACTCCAAGCTCCGCCCTCACTATGTCAATCTCTACACCAACCAGGAGATAAAGACCAAGGAACCGGGATTTCTGGAAGGCCTTATAAGGATCAGGGAGGACGACTCAGACGACATTGAGGAGTAGCCGGCAGCTACTCTTCCTGAGTATCTGACTCAGACTCAGTCGTCTTCTTATCTGTGTCTGAGCTGTCACTCTTATCTTTGTTCTGATCCTTATCTTTGTCTTTATCCTTGTCCTTTGGAAGCTTTCCTACCTTGTACACCTCGTCACGCTTAGAGTACACGCTTGTCGCCTCAGGATTGTCCGATATGACATTTCCATCGCCGTCATACACTCTTCTGTAGGACTGCACTGTAAGGCCCTCTATTCCCACTGTGTCAAGCACCTGCTCATCCTTGCCAAGACTCTTGTCCAGCTCATACTTGGTCTCATATGGCTCTGTCTCAACGGTCTCCGTGTAGAGCTCCACGCTGAACGGCTCCGTGATGGTGCCCCATATCGTACATGATGTGGAATATCCATCGTAGCTTGTGCTTATCTTTATCGGGTAATCCGTGTCATTTGTAAATACAAAGTCACATCCGCCCCACGCCACAGTGGCGTCAAGTCCCGCAGGAACATACGATGAAGGGTATGGATGACAATGTCTCTCATCTATCTCGAGATTCGCATACAGGCACGCCATGTACATGGTGGATGACACCTGACATATTCCACCGCCCATGTCCATGACTGACTGTCCGTCAGCATATGATGGGCCCGGAAGGAAGCCTCTCTCCTCGGTGAGCTCTCCGACTCCGAGGTTATATGAAAATGACTCTCCCGGCATGAGTATGGTTCCATCGCAATACTGCGCCGCCAGCTTGACATTTGTCTTTCTGTTCTCCGAACCCTCAACCTCTGTGCTGTATGAACTCATCTCGTCTCTGAACAGCAGCTTCCTGTATCCTTCCGTACTCATATCCGCCGGGGTGTATGTGAGCGGGATGCTCACATCCGTTCCCTTCTTGGCAGATTCAAGGCTCTTCTTTGCCGCCTCCAGATCAAAGTCCACACCGTCCTTGGCCTCAACTACCTCGTAGTTCTTGTCCGGGTCAAGCGTTGGATTCTGCGGCTCACAATGTACCTTTTTGTATACCTCGTCCAGATCCACGTCAGCAGACACGACAGGACATTCCACCACAGTGCCATAGTCTCCTTTTGCTATCTGCTTCTTTATGCGGGTTACCAGCTTGTCTGTGTCTATCCTGTAGCTGCCCTTTCCCTTTGTCACAATGAGGTTCTTGTCCTCTATCCTGTATCCATCCTCTATATCCAGATCGACCTTCATCATATCACTGCTCTCGATGGCGGTCGTTATGATGCCGCTGTCGCCTATATATGGATAAATATCATAGCTGCTTCCAAGTGTCCATGATTCCAGAAGCCCATAGCCTCTTCTCCAGAAGCTGTGTGAGTCATCCTGTATCTTCTGCACAGACTTCTCAGAATCCATATCCAGCGCCGCCGACACATCCAGGGTGTAAGTCTTGTCATCCAGCTTCACCTGTATGCCCACACTGCTGTAATCGCGTCTGAACTGGTCATTTATGCTCTTTGCCGCCTCCGCAGATTTCATTCCGCCAACGTCTAATCCGTTTATGGTGGTCTTTTTGTACAGCTTTCTGTTGCCCACACACGCACATATTAGCGCATAAAATATCACCATGAACACCGCCGTGAGTATCCAGCTTATCACTCTGTATCGCTGCTGTCTCTTCCTCCACTGCTCAGATGCACGCCGTCCTGAACGTCCTGAAGCTCTCTGCCTGTTCTGCGCAAGTCTATTTTCAGTTGTATGTCCGTTTCTTCTTTCGTCTGCCATCTACATTCCCCTCATCCTGTAGAATAGATATTCCTTTGCAAGCTCCGAGTAGAGCTGCTGTACAGTCCACTCCCTGTTGCTCCGTGTCACTACCGACTTCAGCCTTACTGCCGGAAGCCCGGTCTTCTTATACCTTTCAAGAAATATATCAAGTTCTTTGCTGCTCACTCCGTCAAATATGAGCATATCCATACTGAGATCTTCCGTCTGTCCGGTCTCATCTCCACAGCCAGATATGTCAGCCGTGTCGCACAGACTTCCGACCTTCATACCATAATGCTTTCTCTGAATGTCAACGCACTCCGCACCTATGTCACTGCATATATCCTGTACTGCACTCTTCTGCTCAGGTGCCAGATTGACTGTCATTAGCCTCTTCATGTCAGCATTTCTCCTGTCTTTCTTCTTTTGTCCAAATCTATACTCATTATGTTATTTTTTCAAATATTGTCAACCGATGTGGGGAAAATATGTTGATTTTTAATTTAATAAACCCCATTTCACCATATTGAGACTATCCAATATATAACACCGAGCAGCCAGCTTGTAAATATACCGTACAGTATAACAGGCCCCGCTATGGTGAACGCTTTCACGCCCTTTCCGAACACCTCACCCTCAGTCTGGAATTCCACTATGGGCGCACACACACCATTTGCAAATCCTGTGATCGGCACAAGTGCTCCGGCACCGCCGTACTTTGCTATCTTCTTGTAGAGATTCAGACTTGTGAGGATGACACTTACGAGAACGAGTATCAGCGATACATACGCATACGCCTCGTCTTCCTTCACATCGAAGTGTACCAGCAGGTCAAATATCCCCTGCCCTATCGTGCAGATCACACCGCCCACAAGAAACGCCCACAGGCAGTTTCTTGGCACACTTGATGTTGGTGTCACAAGCTCCACATATTCATTGTAATCACTCTCTGTAGGTTCAAACTTCATAACAAATACCTCCATTTCACACAAAATAATTTTGACTTTATCACATGCCCAGAACGACACTCAGCACCGAGCCCACCAGTTTTCCCGCGGCAAGGCCGTATATGACATAAGGGAGATTTCTTCTCACACTGAATCTTCTGGCCGCGATCGGTATGACATTCAACACCTCCGTAAGCGCCCCCGCCAGGCATCCCACAAATATCCCTCCGAACAGACATATGATGGTATATCCCACCCATGTCACCGGAACCGATATTTTGAATACATATATCAGATTTGCCAGCGCCGCACCATATGCCAGCAGACACTCTATGAGCAGATAATACCTTGCCCCCTTTACCTTCTCAAGGAGCTTGGGGAATATTCCTATCATGGATATAAATGCAAAATACCCGCCCGATATGGCCACACCGCTGGCAAAGCAGGCTATGGCAAGCATAGCGTATCTAATCAGCATCTCTCTCCGCCTTCTTTCTGGAGGCATCCGTTATGACTGTCTGGTTGACCTCCTGTTCATACTGTCTCATCTGAACCTGAAGCGGTGTAGGATCATCAGAGAATTTTTTCTTTGCACCGTGATTGAAAAATACGATTATACCGATGAAGAGCCCCAGGGAATATGCTATTCCCGCCACAGGATAGGCATCCCTGCCCTGCCCCACAAATATGTTGTGCATGACGTCAAGCTGTCCAACCATATTGACATCCGAGTTGTACGACATGATGGAAAAGCCTGCTCCGAAAAATGCGATGAAGCATATCATCAGGAATTTGAAGAACTGCTTTACTTTGTCGCTGGTGTCATATGTCCTGTAATACACAACCACGTCCGTTGCCCCTATGGTCTGTGTCTGGCAGTCCGGGTAGTGCTCCTGTATCACCTGCAGAATGTACATCACCGATATGACCTGCTGCTCCTTGCTTCCGGAAAAGCTCATGAGCTCCAGCTTCTCCACGCCGTATTTTATATCGGGATTCGGGCTCAGCACCGTCGCCACATCTTTTATTTTGACTTTTCGCTTCTCCGCCAGACAGCTCTCCGACAGTTTCAAATACAAAAGTTCAGCCATATACATGTCCCCTGTTCTTATATTCTAAGAATAGTCTGTCCATGTATATGGCTGATATTACTCCAATATTTTCCATCTGAGTCTTCCGAGTATCTTTTTCTCAAGCCGGCTCACCTGCACCTGGCTCATGCCAAGGATCTGCCCTGTCTGTCCCTGCGTCTTGTCCTGAAAATACCTCAGCACCACAAGTTTTCTCTCATCCGGCGTGAGCGTGTCCAGAAGCTGCGATACACACAGCCTGTCCACGATGCGGTCTCCATCTTCCGTGCCGCACATCTCCGCGTGAAGATCATCTATGCATGTCACATCCGATGCCGCGTCCATCGCCATCACAAGCTCTTCAAGAGTCGCTCCTATAGCCTCACATATCTCCTCCATTCCCGGCTCAGTCCCTCTGTTTTTTTCGACCTCGTGTCTGTATCTGTCTGCCCTGTAGTATATCGTTTTAAGATTTCTGCTGACCTTCACCATTCCGTCATCCCTGAGAAAGCGTCTAATCTCCCCCTGAATGAGTGGAACCGCATACGTGGACAGTTTTACCTCATAGTCCATATCAAACCTGTCTATGGCCTTTACAAGGCCTATAAGCCCTATCTGTATAAGATCCTCAAGTTCCTGTCCTCTCCCCACATATCTTCTGGCAACGCTGACCACCAGTCCCATATTGTCCGTCACAAGTTTATCTCTGGCATCTCTGTCTCCATCTTTTGCAAGTTCAAGCAGACGATGATTATCCGCCATCAATATATCTCCTGACTTTTTCCTATTATCTTCTTCATATTTACCACGGTTCCCTCACCCACGCGGGATTCTACCTTTAGCTCATCCATGAAAGCCTCCATAAATGAAAATCCCATGCCCGATCTGCTTCCGTCCGTGACAGTGGTGTAAAGCGGCTCCATTGCCCTGTCGACATTCTCTATGCCGCAGCCGTGATCTGTGATCGTTATGTACAGGGTGCGCTCCTCTATGTATGCCTCCAGGATTATGCTTCCCTCCCCGGATCCATATCCGTGTATTATCGAATTCGTGACAGCCTCCGACACCGCCGTCTTGACATCCTCCACCTCACTGAGTGTCGGATTTGTCCTCGTCAGCATAGCCGCCACCACGACTCTCGCCACAGCCTCATTCCGGGCATCACAGCCAAATTCCATGATCAATCTGTTCTTATCCATACCATTCTCCTCGTTATCTATATTTTATCTGTCCAATCCTCAGCCTCATCCCGGACACCGCTGTCCAGCCTTGTCGCGATCCTGTATATACCGGACATGAGCAGTATCCTGTCCATTCTCGCATTTACATTTATCACCCCAACGCTTCCCCCTCTGTCGTGGAGCTGTCTGTACCTTCTCGTTATAAGTCCTATCCCCGAGCTGTCCATGAACGTTGTCCTGCCAAAATCAAATATGGCATGTCTCACCACCTCCTCGGCAAATACTCCGTCTATCCCTGCGGTCATCTTCACCGCCGCATAATCATCCACCTCTCTGGGCATATACACGATTATAGTATCCCCCATTTTCTCGTAGATATTCATCTTCAATCCCCCTGTCACAAAATAAAAGGCACAAAAGAAACGGTTAATCCTTATCCGTCTCTTTTGTGCCTTCTATAAATTATAATCTTTTTATATGTCTTTCTGTCTTTCGTTACTGTCCGTCAGTTGTATCTGTTCCATCGCCTGTATACGAACTGTCGGTCGTGTCTGTTCCGTCACCTGTATACGTATTGTCGATGGTGCCTGTTCCATCATCCGTATACGTGTTGTCGGTCGTATCCGTTCCATCACCTGTATACGAGCTGTCGGTTGTATCTGTTCCGTCACCTGTGTCCGTGCTGTCGGTCGTACCTGTTTCGTCACCTGTGCTTGATCTGTCGGTTGTATCTGTTCCGTCGCCCGTGTTCGTGCTGGCTGTACTTGCAGAATTCTTCTTTTCAAGTCCCGCCTGTATGGCATCTTCATCCGCATAATCACACGCAACCGTGTAGTATACGGAGTTCGGACAGTTCTCAACAAGCTGGTTAAATACCAGTGTGGCATTGTTATCATCAGAAAGCTTCAGATAACACATCGCCTTGTAGAACAGTGCCACATCGCTGTTAGGTGTATCCTGAAGGACTCTGTTCAGATCATCTATGGCAGCCTCATATGTCATGGTCTCGTACTTATAGATCGCTGACTGTACCCTTGCCTTATTGTCATCCGACAGAACCTGTGAAGCGTAATCGCCATACTTATCTATCTGTGTCTGAAGGTTTTTCGCCTCAGTCTCAGCATTTGTGAGCTTGGTGGTCATGCTGTCCACCTGTGACTGGAGCTCCGATATGGCCACGTTCTTATCCGCTATCTCCTGACTGAATGTAACCTTCAGGTCTCTCTCTGAATTGTCAGCCGCCTTATCCCTGTGCGGGATGATGAGCGTCCACATGGCCGCAAGTCCCAGAACAACTCCCGCTATGATATAAGCGATGGAATATTTGTAGAAATTGATGTCCTTGTATCTTCCAACCGGAATCGGATCCCCATCAAAATCCACCTCGCTGTTGCCGGCTATGAGCTTCTTCTGGTCATCCACGAACAGAGAATCCACATCGTAGTCCTCCTGCGGATAATCCCTGAAGTTCATGATCTCCTCATCAGTGTGGCCCATCTCATTGAAATATCTGACCGCCACTGGATTTGTCCTGTCTATCTTGATGACACGCTTGAGTGCCTTGCGAGCCTTGTCATATCTTCCCTCGTCGATGAACAGAAGTGCAAGGAGCAGGTACCCCTGTATAAATCTGCTGTTGTCGGAAAGTACCTTTCTGAGCTGTATAAAGGCAAGATCCTTGCTGCCCTGCTTCGCATATACCAGCGCCTGATTATACTTTCTGGTTACATTGTTCACCGCCTCCAGCCTGTGTGGGTTGGATTTTATCTCCTTGATGTATCTCTTGGCGACATTCTTGCCGTCAAAATAATTCACACTCACTACCCAGTGGCTGAGCGCCTGAACTATCTCTCCGGTCTCATAGTACACCAGTCCAAGAAGGTTCCGGGCATCTATATTCATCTTGTCATACTTCAGAGACAGCTTGAGCGCCTCCTCCGCACCTGACATATCCCTGACCCTCGCCTTATCAAGCCCTATGTTGTAATAGTACTTTGACGAGTTGAGAGCCTTGTTCACGTAATCTATCTTCAGTCCGCACCTGGTACAGTAGCCTGTGACGGCTATCGCTCCACCGCAGTGCTTACAATTCAGTACATCTGCCATATCTTAATCTCCCGACCAATCTGTGTTCTTTACTTCTCTGCTTCCTTTGCAACTCTCATCATCTCCTGCATGACATCCATGATGTCCTTGAGATCATTGTTGTATATTGCATCCTCTGCCTGGTCAAGTTCAAGTGCCGGCTTAAACCTCTTTATCTCTTCATCAAAATTGATCATGTCTGTTCCTCCATCTCTTGACACCGCCCACCAGATACAGGGAACCAACGCAGTATATGTTGGTATTCTCTCTGTCTCCTCTGAGCTCCACTGCCATATCCATGGCATCGTCAATCTCATCGCTGACCATGACCGGAGTATCCGTACACGCCGAGAATATCTCCGCCAGCTTTGCGGAATCCGCCTTTCTGCTGCTGTCAACGCTTGTGACTATTATCCTGCCAAACGTAATATTTCCGGCAAGCAAATGTATCATGGAGTCATACTCCTTATCCTTCACCGCCGCAAATACCAGTATCTTGTCATATTCCCCATGAAGCCTGTTCATGGTCTCTATATATGCATTTACAGCCTCCACATTGTGGGCACCATCCACATATATATGGGGAGCTATCTCCTCCATCCTGCCCTCCCAGTAGAACTGCAGGAGTGCATTCCTCACGGTCTTCTCTATATCCTGTTCCGGTACATTCCGCCTCTTCATGAGCATCCTGAATGCTGTCACGGCAAGGCTGACATTCTCCACCTGGTACAGTGATGTCTTCTGTATCTGTAAATTGCAATAACTATAATACCGATTATGCAATGAAAAATCAATGGTTTTGTTCCCCAAATGATTTATTATATAATCTGATTTTTCGACCGGAATTATGTCCGCTCCACGCTCTTTGGCAGTATCTTCTATGACCCGCGCAGCCGCCTCATCCCGCCTGAAATATATCACCGGAACACCCGGCTTGATGATGCCTGCCTTCTCATAAGCTATCTTCTCTATCGTGTCGCCAAGATACTCCATGTGATCCATTCCCACCGACGTGATGATCGTAAGCTCCGGCGTCAGGACATTTGTCGCATCCAGTCTTCCGCCCATTCCTGTCTCGTATACGGCAAAGTCACACTTCTGCTGTCTGAAATACACCGCCGCCATGGCAAACATGACCTCGAAGAACGAAGGGTGCTCCATGAACTGCCCCTTTACGGTCTCAAATGCCGACACAAAATCGTCATCGGATATATTTGTACCATTTATCTGTATTCTCTCGTTTATGGACACGAGATGGGGTGATATGAACAATCCCACTCTGTATCCCCGGGCTGCAAGCATCTGCGCCAGAGCGCGGCATGTGCTGCCCTTGCCGTTGGTTCCCGCCACATGTATCGCAGGAACAGCCTTCTCAGGGTTCCCCAAACGGCACAAAAGACTGGAAAGGTTCTCCTTGCCAATCTTCTGTGCAAAAAGCGGAATACCCAATATATAATCCACAGTCTCTCTGTAATCCGCCATTATGATTCTCCTATCTATCCGTCCGTGCGTGCTGCTCAGACCCAATTATCTATTGTCAACTTTCTCAGGGTAGAGGTCGTGGTTTGCCAGACGGTTCCAGGCAACCTCCTCCCACTTTGTTCCCGGTCTGCCGTAGTTGCAGTACGGGTCTATGGAGATTCCTCCCCTCGGTGTGAACTTGCCCCACACCTCGATGTACTTTGGATCCATCAGTTTTATGAGGTCCTTCATGATGATGTTCATACAGTCCTCATGGAAGTCTCCGTGATTTCTGAAGCTGAACAGATACAGTTTCAGCGACTTGCTCTCCACCATCTTCTCGCCCGGCACATATGATATGTACACCGTTGCGAAGTCAGGCTGTCCGGTGATCGGACAGAGGCTTGTGAACTCAGGACAGTTGAACTTTACAAAGTAGTCGTTGTCCGGATGCTTGTTGTCAAATGTCTGGAGCATCTCAGGTGCATAGTCCATGCTGTACTTTACGTCTTTATTTCCAAGGAGGGTCACACCCTCCATCTCTTCTTTACTTCTTCCCATTATGGTCTCCTATATTACTTTTATGATTCATGCTTATTCTGCTATATGATCACGCTGTATTACTGCTCCTGCAGTGCTTCTGTCACAGACTTGATGAGCAGCTTAACAGCCTCGTCACATTGCTCCTTCTTAACGATAAGTGGAGGTGCGATCCTTATGATGCTGTCTCTTACCGCTGTTATGAGGAGCTTGTTCTCAAACGCTCTGTGCTTTACTTCAAATGCGATAGGCTTGTTGAACTCAACGCCTATAAGAAGACCACGTCCTCTGATCTCCTTGACACAAGGAAGTGCCTTGAGTTCCTCCATGAAGTATGCTCCTACTTCCTTTGCATTCTCGTAGAGCTTGTTATCCAATATCTCATCTATCTCTGCAAGCGCCGCTGCACAACACACAGGGTTGGCTGCGTATGTTGAACCGTGGGCACCAGGTGTAAATGCTGCTGCTATCTTGGTGCTTGTACACATCGCGCCTATAGGCATACCGCCCCCGATGGCCTTTGCCATGGATACCATGTCAGGCTTTACGCCATATGTCATATATGCCATGATGTCTCCGGTTCTTCCCCATCCGGTCTGAACCTCGTCGAACATGAGGAGCATGTTCTTCTCATCACAGAACTCACGAAGTCCTTTAAGGAACTCAGGGTCTGCAGGGTATACACCACCCTCGCCCTGTACAGGCTCTACCATGATTCCTATGGTGTTCTCATCGCATTTGCTCTTGAAGTCCTCAAGGTTGTTATACTCTGCATATGTGAATCCCGGAAGGAGTGGTGCAAATCCCTTGTGGCAGGCCGAATCAGGCTGGCCTGTTGCCGACAGTGCACCATATGTTCTTCCGTGGAAGCTGTTCTTCGCTGTCACGATCTTATATCTGTCCGGTCCGTAATTGTCCACGCCGTACTTTCTAGCCATCTTGATCATGGCTTCATTTGCCTCTGTTCCTGAGTTCTGGAACACGATCTTCTCCATGCCTATGGTGTCACACACCTTCTTTGCAAGGAGGATCATTGGAAGTGTATATGCATAGTTTGATGCATGTATTACATTTGCCGCCTGGTCAGCTATGGCCTTTGCAACCTTCTTGTTGGCATTTCCCGCGCTGCTTACCGCTATTCCTGCGAAGAAGTCGAGGTATCTGTCGCCGTTCTCAGCGTACACATACATGCCATCGCCCTTCTCCTCTATGAATTCCCATCTTCTGGACTGCTCTGCCAGATATGTATCTACTATCTCTAAAAGTTCTTCTCTTGTATAACCTGATTCACTAACCTTCATCTTTCTCTCCTTTTGTATACTCTCCGGTATATCTGCAAATATCCGCCCATATTATAACAGGCATTCCGCATACATTATATACACAAAGCCCGCCACTGGCAAGCGTTCGTGAAATATAACAGATAAATGCTTTAACCACCGTTAAAAAGGACTGTACCATGAGGTATACCTCAAAGCACAGCCCTTTTATATTTATGCATTTCTCTGTATTATCTTGCAAACTGGGAATTGTACAGATTTGTGTAGAAGCCGCCCTTTGCAAGCAGTGTCTCGTGATTTCCCTGTTCGATGATGTGCCCGTCCTTCATGACTAGGATGACATCTGACTCCTTGATGGTTGACAGTCTGTGTGCAACCACGAAGCTTGTTCTGCCCTTCATCATCTTGGCAAACGCCCTCTGTATCCTTATCTCAGTTCTTGTATCTATGGATGATGTTGCCTCATCCAGTATGAGCATAGGTGGAAGATCCAGCATTACTCTGGTTATACAGAGGAGCTGCTTCTGTCCCTGTGACAGGTTTCCTCCGTCCTCGGTTATATATGTGTTGTAGCCGTCAGGAAGTCGCTTGATGAAGCTGTGAGCATGAGACTGCTTTGCAGCTTCGATGATCTCCTCGTCTGTGGCATCAGGTCTTCCGTATGCTATGTTGTCCCTTATCGTACCGCTCTTGAGCCAGGTCTCCTGGAGCACCATTCCGTAGTTGCCGCGGAGGCTCTTTCTTGTGACCTCTCTTATGTCATATCCATCCACGGATATGCTTCCAGCATCCACATCGTAGAATCTCATGAGCAGGTTGATGACTGTACTCTTACCACAGCCTGTAGGTCCCACTATTGCTATTCTCTGTCCGTTCTTCACGTTCAGATTGAGGTTCTTGATGAGCTCCACATCTTTGTTGTATGAGAAGTCAACATTCTTAAGGTCCACCTCACCGTGAACGTCTGTGAGCTCGTGTGCGCCAGCAGGCTCTGCAGCCTCTGGGTCCTCGTCTATAAGCTCAAACACTCTGGCAGCGGATGCCAGCGCGTTCTGAAGCTCTGTGACAACGCCTGATATCTCATTGAACGGCTTTGTATACTGATTTGCATAGCTCAGGAAACTTGTGAGCTGTCCAACTGATATAAAGCCCTTTATAGCTGTTATGGCACCTATGATTCCAACGCCTGTGTACACGAGGCTGTTGACAAATCTTGTACTAGGATTTGTTATCGATGAGAAGAATGTAGCCTGAAGTCCTGCCACATTAAGTCTTCCATTGACCTCCTGGAATCTGTCGCAGGTCTCATCCTCCATGGAGAATGCTGTGACTACCTTCTGGTTCTCAACCATCTCATTTACAAGGGATGTGAGCTCACCCTTGATCTCAGCCTGCTTCCTGAACATACTGTATGTTCTCTTTGCTATGAATGACGCAACAAAGAGTGATACCGGAGTGATACATACGACCACAATGGCTATGATCCAGTTGATCGACAGCATGAAGCACAGTGTTCCTACTATAGTCATAACTCCTGTAAATAGCTGTGTAAATCCCATCAGAAGTCCGTCTGAGAACTGGTCTACGTCAGCTATGATCCTGCTGACTATGTCTCCGTGTGTATGTGAATCCACATATGAGAGCGGCAGGCTGCCAAGCTTCTCATATGCCTTTGTTCTTACATCATTAACCACCCTGTATGTGATCATGTTGTTGAGCACGTTCATGACCCACTGTGCAACAGCCGTTATAACGACCACAATCACAAGCTTTGCAAGCATTCCTTTAAGTCCTGTAAAATCTACTTTTCCCGGTCCAACAACCCTGTCAACTGCATGTCCCATGATGATAGGTGCATACAGTGTGAGCACGACCGATATGGCTGCACATATGAGAGACAGAACCACGAGGAACCTGTATCTCTTGATATACTTCAGTATTCTGAGTATCGTCTTTTTATTTACTGATTTATTCCCTTTATCTTTACTCATGAGACAGTTCCTCCTCCGAAAGCTGTGACTGACATATCTCCCTGTATATCTCACAGTTAGAAAGCAGCTGTCTGTGGGTTCCTATCCCGGCTATCTGACCATCATCCATGACGATGATCTTATCCGAATTCATGATGGTCGACGCTCTCTGTGACACAAGGAATACAGTCATGCCCTTTGTCTTCTCCCTGATTGCTTTTCTGAGAGCCGCATCAGTTGCAAAATCTAGCGCCGATGCGCTGTCATCCAGTATCAGTATCTCAGGCTTTCTGACGACCGCTCTGGCTATGGTAAGCCTCTGCTTTTGTCCACCCGACAGGTTCTTGCCCCCCTGGGTGATCTTGAAGTATATTCCATTCTCCTTGCCGTCTACAAACTCCTTGGCCTGGGCTATCTCAAGCGCCTCGTCTATCTCTGCTTCAGTCGCATCCTGCTTGCCCCACCTGATATTGTCTGCTATTGTTCCGGCAAACAATACAGCCTTCTGCGGTACCACTCCGACCTTATGCCTGAGCTCGTCCAGGGTGTAGTCCTTTACGTCAACTCCGTCTATGCACACGCTTCCCTGGCTGGCATCGTAAAATCTTGGGATCATGTTTACAAGAGAACTCTTTCCTGAACCCGTACCGCCTATGATTCCCACAGTCTCGCCCGGTGCCACGTCAAATGTTATATCTGACAGGGAATCTGCTCCGGCCCCAGCATATCTGAGATTTGCATCCCTGAAGCTTACCTTTACAGTATTTGCCGGTGATCCTGCTGCCTTGCCTGTTCCATCTGTTATCGATGGTTGCTGATCCATGACCGCATTTATTCTCTTTGCGCAGGCAACAGCCTTGGTGATCGTCACGATAAGGTTTGCGAGCTTGATGAGCTCGACGAGTATCTGTGACATATAGTTGACAAGTGCGACGACCTTTCCCTGTGTGATGATTCCCGCATCTGTCTGTCCCGCTGCGATCCAGATTATAGCTGCGGTTGAGAGATTGATTATCACATAAGTGACAGGATTCATGAACGCTGATATACGTCCTGCAAGGAGCTGGAACTTCATCAGGTCATCCGTGGACTTGTCAAACTCCTCAAATTCCTTGTCCTGTCTGTTGAAGGCTCTGATAACTCTCGCGCCCTCAAGTCCCTCACGGGTGAGCAGTGTGACTCTGTCCAGTCTGTTCTGCACCTTCTTGAACAGAGGTATGCTGAGTGCCATAACACCGAACACAACAATTGAAAGTGCCGGTATGGTCACCACAAATGTCATGGCCGACTTCACGTCGATGGTGAATGACATGATCATGGCACCGAACACTATGAACGGTGAACGGAGGAACAGTCTGAGCACCATGTTGACTCCTGTCTGTACCTGGTTCGTGTCACTGGTCATTCTCGTGAGCAGTGTGGATGTTCCTATGCTGTCGATCTCTGTGTATGAAAGTGATGTAATATGCCTGAACAGATCATTTCGAAGTGCTGTTCCAAATCCTGTAGCAGCCTTTGCCGAAAAATACTGGGCGGTGATAGAACACACCAGACCGATAATTCCCAAAAGTATCATGACGAGACACATCTTCACAACGTAGCTTATGTCACGCCCTGCTATACCGACATCGATTACATTTGCCATGACGATCGGGATAAGCAATTCAAATGTTGCCTCCAACATCTTAAAAAGCGGGGCAAGTATGGACTCTTTCTTATAGTCCTTAAGATATCTAAGTATTCCCTTCATCTCTTCTCCTAACAATACTCATTCCGTATATAACAGACACAGATACCATCCATGTCGTCATTACTCAAATAGAACTTCCACACCATATATAAGGTGCGGAAGTTCTATTTCAAGCTATGCTGCAATGGCGCTGATTATCTGAGTAATTGTCTGTTACCAATGTTATCATATCCCTTGCAATTATATATCAGTCCTCATCGTCCTCTTCCGGAAGATTTGCATTGTGATATACTGCCTGAACGTCATCGTCCTCCTCAAGCATATCTATAATCCTTGTGAACTTCTTGACAACCTCAGGATCGTCTATATCAACATAGTTCTGAGGTATCATTGTGAGCTCAGCCTCAGCCATCTTTATGCCTTCCTTCTCAAGGCTCTCTCTTACCTGCGAGAAATCCTCAGGTGCTGTGATGATCTCGTAGCTGTCATCCTCGTCTGAGAAATCCTCAGCTCCTGCATCCAGTGCCATCATCATGAGGTCATCTGCATCTATATCACAGTCTTCCTTTGCAATGATGATCTGTCCCTTGTGATCAAACATATATGATACACAGCCTGTTGTACCTACGTTACCGCCACCCTTTGTGAAGCAGTTACGCACATTGGCTGCTGTTCTGTTCTTATTGTCCGTAAGAGTGTCTACTATGATGGCGGTACCGTTAGGACCGTAGCCTTCATATGTATTCACTACATAGTTTACTGAGTTTGCATCTCCTGCCGCTCTCTCGATACCACGCTTGATAGTATCGTTAGGCATGTTGTTTGCCTTTGCCTTGGCGATTACATCACGAAGCTTACTGTTGTTCTCAGGATTTGCTCCGCCTTCCTTTACTGCTACCACGATCTCCTTACCAATGATTGTGAAGATCTTACCCTTTGCTGCATCGTTCTTTTCCTTCTTGTGCTTGATGTTCGCAAATTTTGAATGTCCTGACATCGTTAATTCTCCTCTTTCTCTTGATTACTAGTTACGTATATTATCACTATTGCGGTGTTTTTTCAACCTTTGTGATCTTTACCTCACCGATCATGTTGTTATTTACCGACAGGGAAGTGAATCTGTAGTTCTGATACACTATCTCTATCTCCTCATCCGCATATGGAAGTCTCCCCAGCTCATACAGCAGAAATCCGTTCAGCGTCTGGAAGTCCTCGTCCGGGAATTCTATCCCCAGAACGTCACTCAGCTCATCCAGTTCAGCCTTACCACTGACTATGTACATATCGCCACGCTTCTTGATATCCTCGCTGGCGTCATCGTACTCGTCAAGTATGTTACCGACTATCTCTTCCAGAATATCCTCCATGGTCACAATTCCCTCTGTCTGACCATACTCATCCACAACTATGACCATATGTATCTTTGCTGTCTGCATCCTGCGGAACAATTTTGCTATGTTGTACGTAGGATGTACAAATGTAGCCTCAACCATGATCTCAGCCAGTGATTTCGTCTTATCTCGCAGATATTCCTTCACAAAATCCTTGAAATAGATTATTCCAACTACGTTGTCAAGATCACCGTCATACACCGGATATCTTGAATAGTTATTCTCTATCATTATCTCCATGACTTCGTCCAGATCAGAGTTCTTGTCTATAGCCATGACGTTCAATCTGGCCGTCATCACATCTCTGCTCTCCTTGTCAGTGAACTCAAATATGTTTGTAATAAACTGGGCCTCAGAGTCCTCTATAAGTCCCTGCTCATTTCCCTCGTTCACCATGGATATGATCTCTTCTTCTACCTTTTCCTCTTCTGATTTTTTGTTAAAAATCTTCATATAATTGTCTGTATCACCTCATATATTATTTTATGCCAGTTCAAGACTTATCTTCAGAGCTTCATCAACACGCCTCAGCACATCAGCGTCAACGTGACACACCTTTTCTTTCAGGCGCTGTTTGTCTATAGTCCTGAGCTGTTCCAACAATATGACGGAATCCTTCGCTATATCACAGCTTGAAGAATCAAGCATGATATGTGTTGGAAGTTTTGGCCTCTTCATCTTGCTGGTTATCGCAGCTATTATGACCGTGGAACTGTGTCTGTTCCCAGCCTCATTCTGAACTACTATAACAGGTCGTATGCCTCCCTGCTCCGATCCAACCACCGGTCTTAGATCCGCGTAATAAATATCCCCACGTCTGATCACCAATTCTGTTCACCCCACAAATACTTTCATTGAATGTGGCTATATACTTATATAGTATGTATTCCACTCTAAAAAAAGTATTGCCCATGACAGTACCGGTTATTCGTTAATCCAGAAGATAGTTTACCTGTCCAAGCTCTCTGCCGTCCCTTATGTATGTTCTCGGAACTCGTCTTGATATGTTACATACCAGCTCGTAATTAAAGCTGTTGGCAGGCGCTGCCACCTCCTCGACAGTTACCTCTCTGTCTCCATCCTGTCCGATGAGAGTTACGTCATCTCTTACTTTTACACCATCAATGTGGCTCACGTCAACCATGAACTGATCCATGCACACCCTTCCGATGATCGGAGCATACTCTCCATGGATGATAACTCGGCCTATATTGGACTGTGCTCTTGGGTATCCATCGGCATATCCTGCCGACACCGTCGCAACCTTTATATCATGATCCGCTATATAGGACCATCCATATCCTATACCTGTTCCGGCTTTTACGTCCTTCACAAATATAACCTTGGACATAAGTCTCATAGCAGGTTTCAAAGCCGCTATATTCTTATCTACTTCATCTGATGGATAAAGTCCGTATGTGACTATTCCCGATCTGACCATATCAAAATCCGAATTGTCCATCTCCATGATACCCGCACTGTTAGATATATGTCTTACAGGTATGTGTATTCCAAGTGCCTCAAGCTGGCTGTTTATCCACCTGAACTTCTCAAGCTGACCATTTGCAGCGGTCTTGTCGAGTTCATCAGCCTTTGCGTAATGGGTAAATATCCCCTCTATCTCTATGCCCGGCATCTGACTGATCTTTTCTATGTTCTTCACGCCATCTTCATCACATGTGAATCCGATTCTTCCCATGCCTGTATCGACCTTGATATGGATCTTTGCCTTTGTATTCATGCTCACCGCCAGATCCGAGAGCTTCTGTGCATCGTCCACCTCATACATGGCAGGTCTAACATCATATCTGATAATCAGTTCGTAATCCGAGGGATCTGTGTAGCCCAGTATCAATATGGGCTTATCTATATTTGCTCTTCTGAGCTCCAAAGCCTCATCGATGAATGCCACTGCAAAGAAATCCACCAGATCATCAAGTGCCTCTGCCACCTCGACAGCGCCGTGTCCATAGGCGTCTGCCTTTATGACCGCCAGCATCTTCTTATCACCGTCTATAAGCCTCTTCATAGCCATGATATTATCCCTTATATTGTCAAGATTTATCACAGCCTGCACTCTGTTAAAGTTACTGTTGTCCATCATGTTCTGCTCCTTTTATAACCTCCGATATAGCGCTCACTATATCCCTGGCTATCATTGCATTTCTTCCTCTGTGCTCTGCCGCCATATCTCCTGCCAACCCATGTATATATACTCCCAGCTTCGCAGCCTCATACGCACCAAGTCCGGTGCAGACAAGCCCAGCTATTATCCCGGCAAGCACATCCCCTGCCCCCGCAGTTGACATACCGTTATTACCGGATGTGTTTATGTACACATCCCTGCCGTCACTTACGCATGTTCTGGCATCTTTCAGCGCACTTACAACATTATACTCCATCGAAAAGTCTTTGCACACCTCTAATATATTCTTTTTTATATCCGGTATGGCGACGCCTGTAAGTCTTGACATCTCTCCTATATGTGGCGTTACGATCACCGGTCCTCTGTGTCTTCCAAGAATATCGGGCTTTTCGGATATTATGTTCAAGGCATCCGCATCCGCGATCACGGTCTGCACGGCCTCACACATAATATATTCCACCATGCTCCTTGCCGCATCGCCTTTTCCTATACCAGGACCGATCAGTATGGCATCCGACCACTCCACGGCATCCCTTGCACACTGCTCCGCTTCATCTTTGTTGCTATAGCACATAAGCACAGCCTCAGGAATTCTTACTCCTGCTATCTCCTTGTTGTCGATATGTGTGTATATCTTCACAAGCCCTGTTCCCATCCTGTATGCAGCCTCCGCCGCAAATGTCATGGCACCGGACATGTCTCTGCTTCCAGCTATCACCGCAAGCTTTCCATATGTTCCCTTATTTGATGAATCACTCCGTCCCGGAAGCATGCACAGATCGTCTCTGTTGTAGGAATATGCCACCGGGTGTACTCTGTCCACTTCAGCCTGTGCAAATCCTATGTCTCTCACAACGACCTCTCCGCTTATCTCGCAGCCGGGATAAAATATCAGCCCTCTTTTATTCAGTCCAAATGTGACCGTCATGCCTGCCCTGAATGCACATCCCATGATCTGCCCCGTGCTGGCATCCACACCTGACGGGGTATCTATAGCAACCTTAAAGCCGACAAGTCCGTTCATCGTCTCTATGGTCTCTCTCCATATTCCCGCCACATCACGCTTGAGTCCGACGCCAAATATTCCGTCCACAACCACATCGTAATCACTGTCAATGATGTGATCCGTCACCTGTATGCCGATTTTTTTCGCTATTTCAAGCTGATATGAAAAGCTGTCGCTTACTCTCGATATTCCATTTATATAACAGACATGGACAATATCTCCCTGCTGGTACAGGAGTCTCGCAAGAGCCAGTCCGTCCCCGCCGTTATTGCCGCCTTCAACAACCACAAGGCACTTTAATTTTCTGTCCGCGTTTATAGACTTCAGTCTGGAATTTATCTCCTCCAGCACGGTGATCGCAGCTCTCTCCATAAGCAGGATCCCTGGCACACCCTTTTCCTCTATGGTCAGCCTGTCTATCTCCTGCATCTCTGTTCGGTCTGCAACATAAAACATATTTCTGCCTCCTTATTGAAGAAAACGGATAATTTCTCTCGAAATTACCCGTTTTATACTTACCTATAAAATCTTCCGATCTCTTCCTTATCTCTTCTTGAGGAAATCAGGAATCTTGATACTCTCTGTCTTTGGTCTTGACACATGTGCCGGCTCAACTGGTGTTGATGTTACAGGTGTCTGCTGTGCTGGTGTCACAGGTGCTGTGTATGCTGGCTTTGCTGCCGGAGCAGTCTCAGTTGTCTGACCGCCGAGGAACGATGGTCTTGTGCTTGTCTGAGTGCTGTGTGTTCCAAGGCTCTGGCCTGCATATGTAGCAGTCTTTGGCTCTGCAGCAGGTGTTGTTGTAACTGCTGGCTTAGGTGTGGTCATTGTTCCCATAGGAGATGCAGTACCTGCATATCTTGCGGTGACATCGCTCTCGCCTGATCTCTCAAGACCTGTAGCAATGATCGTGATGCTTATATCCTCACCCATGTTGTCATTGTCAACTGTACCGAAGATGATGTTGACTCCATCTCCAGCCTGCTCTGTAAGATATGTAACAGCATCATAAGCCTCAACGATACCAATGTTACCTGAGAAGTTTACGATGATATCTGTTGCACCTGAAACGGTTGTCTCAAGAAGTGGTGAATCCATAGCCTCCTTGATGGCGTCAACAGCCTTGTTCTCTCCGCTTGCTGAACCTATACCGATATGAGCGATACCCTTATCTCTCATAACTGTCTGTATATCTGCAAAGTCAAGGTTGATAAGACCCGGCTTATTGATAAGGTCTGTAACACCCTGAACACCTTGCTGAAGTACCTGATCTGCCTTCTTCAGCGCATCAGGAATACTTGTTCTCTTATCACAGATCTGAAGGAGCTTGTCGTTAGGGATAACAATAAGTGTATCCACATTCTCCTTAAGTCTCTCTATACCTTCGATCGCGTTTCTCATACGAGGCTTACCCTCAAAACCAAATGGCTTTGTGACAACTCCGACTGTGAGGATACCAAGGTTACGTGCCATCTCTGCAACGACAGGGGCAGCGCCTGTTCCTGTTCCACCACCCATACCACATGTTACGAATACCATGTTGGCGTCCTTGATGATGTCTACGATCTCTTCTCTATTCTCCTCTACAGCGCTGGCACCGATCTCAGGCTTTGCACCAGCACCAAGACCCTTGGTAAGTTTCTCACCTATCTGGATCTTTGTTGTAGCTCTGCTGAGTGAAAGAGCCTGCTTATCTGTATTGATAGCGATAAGTTCCACTCCCTCAACATTCTCATCGATCATTCTGTTAACAGCATTGTTACCTGCACCGCCGACACCAATTACAAGAATCCTTGCCGGTGTTCTCTCGTCATTTGATTTTATCTCAAGCACGGTTGCATCCTCCTTATATACTTATTCTTTATCCATCAATCATTGTCATCTGCTCAAAAGCTGACCGTTTTATCGCATTAGTACCTATATAATACGATTTTTTATATCATTACGCAAGAAATTTTTTATTTATTTTCTTTAAAGATAACGTTCCTCTGCGATTCACTGTAATTCGACATATCAAGAGTTCCCTTTTTACCCTTCACGCTCTCAAGTATGCTCTCAAGATTCATGAATTTCGTCTCCAGGTTTTCACCGTCGCCGATTCTGATCTTTATTCCATCCTTGTGAAGTATGAGATTCTGATCTGTGTCATAAGTAATCTTGTCTATCTGTATTCCGCTCTTGTAAATGAGCTGTGTCATAGTCAGTATCTCCTGGAAGAATCCCGAATCACCGACATCAAGCTTCTTTCCCTGCTCCACGCTGTCACTTGTAAGTCCCTCTATACAAGGAACATCATCAAGCTTTGCATCGGATATCTCGAGCACGATACCATCGCCATCAAAATATGCATACTGATCGTTGTACTTTATGCAGCCCGCCATGGCCTTCTCGTACACCGTGATCTCTACTGAATTCCTGTTCACATATGTGACGTCTATCTTATCTATAAAGGTTACATCCTGGGCAGGATTCAGTCTGCTCTCAAGTATAAACAGCAGCGTATTGCCATAATCCTTACCGCCGGTCACGATATCGACCATCTGTTGGTCAGTGTAGTGATCAGTTCCGGTCACTTTTATGGACTTCAATTTATAACATGTACGTATGTATACAAACGCTATAGCACACAGCACCACCAGAATAAGAAGTATCTTGAGAACTATCTTGAATATCCTTGCCGCCTTCTCACGTCTCGCCTTTCTTCTGGCAAGTTTCTCCGCCTGCAGCTTCTTCTTTCTCTCTATCTCCTCCGGGGTAAGCTTTCTGCGCTCTTTTTTGCGTTTTTTCTTGTTCTTCTTTTTTGCAGCAACCGCCTGATCTTGCTTACGCCTGCGTCTCTCCTCGGATCTGCGTTTTTCTGCATCCTCTCTGCGCATCCGGTCATCCGGTCTGCGACGCTCTCCATCCTGTCTCCTGCGCACCTGCTCATCAGATCTGCGACGCTCTCCATCCTGTCTCCTGCGCACCTGCTCATCAGATCTGCGGTGCTCTCCATCTGGTCTCCTGCGCACCTGTTCGTCAGATCTGCGGCGCTCTCCGTCTGGTCTTCTGCGCACCCGCTCGTCAGATCTGCGACGCTCTGCGTCTGGTCTTCTGCGCGCCTGTTCGCCTGTTCTGCGGTGCTCCCCATCAGGCCTTCTTCGTGTCTGCTCATCCGTCCTGCGGCGCATATCTCCGTCTGCTCTCCGCTGTCCATTGCGGCTATCTGTCTGCTGTCTTCTCTTATCAACCGGAACCTTGACCCTTCCGTCGAGGCGTTTTCCGGTCATGACATCCACATAGCCGCTTTCACGTCTGGTTTGCGCAACATCAACATTTCTGCTCATTCTATTTTTATTAACATTTCGTCTATTGTTGTTTTCCATTCAAATCTTCCTTTAAAGGATCTGTCATATGTCTGTTTCGTCATACGAAATTCCTCTGGATACGGACATCACTATCCCCATCTCCATCAGAATGAAAATTATCGAACTTCCGCCATAACTGACAAATGGCATCGGCACACCTGTCGGCGGAATGGTATTCGTGACAACACTCACATTTATCAGCAGTTGGACCGCCACATGTGCCATCACTCCCGCTGTGAGCATGCTTCCAAATCTGTCTCTGGCATTCATGGCCGTCACAGCCATCCGCCTAAGTAATATAAGAAAAATGATAAGTATAAATGCCGCTCCAACAATTCCGAGCTCCTCACACACGACTGAGAATATCATATCATTATGTGACTCCGGAATAAACCCCATCTTTTGGACACTTCTCCCAAAGCCCACTCCAAACAGTCCACCGGAACCAACGGCATATAACGACTGAACCGTCTGATAGCCATCTGCGTAATTTTCAGGATCAAGCCATATCTTGACTCTGTTCGCCCTGTAGCCTGCGAACATTATGAAAAGCACACTCCCGACAACACCAAATATACCGATCAGAACAAAATGTCTGACCCTGGGGCTTCCCACAAACAATATTACAAAAAGGATTGCAAAACAGATTATAGCCGTGCTGAGATTCTCCACACCGATCAGGGCTATGGTGATCACGGGCAGGATCATTACCTTTATAAGGCAGCCCGGTCTGCACAGATTTTTGCTCTCCACGGCAGCCCTCGCCGAGGTGTAGATTATGATCGCCGTCTTGGCATATTCTGATGGCTGAAATCCTATAGGTCCAATATATATCCATCTTGCTGACCCATGGCTGGCCGTTCCTATTATCAGCACCACCACCTGAAGAACAAGTGATGACAGCAAAATGACCGCAGACAGCCTGAGCAGCCGCCTGTAGTCATATCTTGACACTATGTACATGGCGAGGATCGCCAGCAACATATAAAGTGCCTGTCTTTTAAAAAAGTACATCTGATCTCCGTACAGGTCGTACGCCCTGTAACTGCTCGTACTGTATATCATGGCAAGCCCAAATATCAGAATCATCCCCAGCGCCAGGAGCATGGTCACATCCACATATCCTCCCGGACACCGTTTTCGTGCATCTCTCACTCTATCTTCTGAAACCTCAGGACCTCCATGCAATCAGATCACTCCTTATAGCTTCTTACATACTCCTTGAACATATCGCCTCTCTGCTCGTAGTTGTCAAACTGTCCCCAGCTTGCACATGCAGGTGAGAGAAGCACCGCATCTCCGTCAACCGCATTCTCATGGCAATATGCTACCGCATCCTGAAGATTCTCCTCAAATATAATTGAGTTAAATCCATGTCTCTTGGCACAGTCAGCTATCTTCTGCGCAGTCTGGCCTATGAGAACGAGCCACTTTACCTTGCCGTCAAACGCCTCTATCCACTCGTCGTACTCAGAACCCTTGTCATAGCCTCCACCTATGAGGAATGTAGGAGCCACCATGGCCTGTATTCCCTTTATGGCTGCATCAGGGTTTGTTCCCTTTGAATCATTGTAGTATGCGACACCATCGATGGTGTCAACATATTCTATTCTATGAGCAACAGCCTTGAATGATGTTGCAACATCTCTGATAACATCAACAGGGACTCCCATATAATATGATATTCCAACTGCTGCCAGAACATTCTCAACATTGTGAGCTCCCATGAGCTTAAGATCCTTAATGGCAAGTACATTGATCTTCTTATCGCCATCCTCGAGGATGATATCCCCATCCTCTACATATACTCCACCGGCCGGCTTCTCCAGTCTGCTGAAATATACTACATGGCAATGATCCTTTGCCTTCTCTCCCATGGCGCGTGTATGCTCATCATCATAGTTGAGGACTGTCACATCATCCATGGTCTGATTCTTTGTTATTGAAAACTTTACATTTCCATAATTCTCAAATGTATAGTGCCTGTTCAGATGATCCGGAGTCAGGTTGAGTATTGCACTGACATTCGGATGAAAATCTATAACCGTCTCAAGCTGGAAACTGCTTATCTCTGCAACTGTATCTGAATCATCGTCTGTTGTGTCGCACAGCTCTGTGTAAGGTATTCCAATATTTCCCACAACGATGGTCTTGGCATTGTGTGCCTTGACTATCTCTCCCACAAGGGCTGTAGTTGTAGTCTTGCCGTTTGTTCCTGTTATGGCTGCTATCTTACCCTTACCATAATGGTATGCCAGCTCTATCTCACTCCAGATAGGTATTCCCGCATTTCTCACCACATCTGTAAATGGCGCATCAACAGGGATTCCCGGACTGATGACCATGAGCTGTGATGATGAGAGGGCATCCTCTCCAAGCTCACCGAGTTCTATCTGAACAAGCTCTGAATCGCCTGTCTTCTCCTTTATCGCCTCTATATCTCTGTCCTTGTTCTCATCGAACAGATAAACCTTTACTCCATGATTTACCAGAAGCTTGGTTGCACTGATTCCACTCTTTCCTGTTCCTGCTACTATCGCTGTATTGATCTCCATATCATTTCACCATGGTGCACCACTGCACCATTTTCTCCTTTCTACATTACAGAGCCAGTAAACCTACCACACAGAGGACTGCAGTCACTATAGAAAATATAGCAACGACCTTTGACTCAGGCCATCCCCCGAGCTCAAAATGATGATGTATAGGTGCCATTCTGAACACTCTCTTGCCTGTAAGCTTGAATGAAACAACCTGTATTATAACTGATAATACTTCAATGAAGTATATGAAAGCTATTATAACTATGAATATAGGCATCTTGAGCATATACGCTGTTGATGCAACAAATCCACCGAGTGCCAGAGAACCTGTGTCTCCCATGAATACCTTTGCAGGGTACACATTGTACACAAGGAAGCCAAGAAGACATCCAACCGCTGCGCAGGCAACCGGAGCAACACCTGAGTCTGTTCCCACTGCTACAACCGCAAAGAATGTGGCTATGAGAACCGTGACTGATGACGCAAGTCCGTCAAGTCCATCTGTGAAGTTCGCACCATTAACTGTTCCAAGCACGATGAAGAACAACAGTATCACATAGAGTGTGCTGTTGAGCTGAACCGTCTTGCCAAGGAATGGTATTATAAGCTCATTGTTGATATCTGAATACTTCTCTACATAATATGCAAATACTCCCGTAACGACAATCTGTCCGAGCATCTTCTGCCATGCGTGAAGTCCCATTGATCTCTTCATAACAACTTTGATGTAATCATCGATAAATCCGATAAGTCCAAATCCAAGTGTCACAAAAAGCACCGGAAGGACATCCGGATATTTCTTCATATAGATAAGCGTCGTGATCGTAAGTGACAGAAGGATTATAAGTCCACCCATGGTTGGTGTTCCGGCCTTCTTCAAATGTGCCTGTGGGCCGTCATCCCTGACAAACTGACCGAACTTGAGCTTCTTCAGGAACGGTATAACTATAGGGCACAGCACCACGCTGATACAGAATGCTATCACTACCGGTAAAACAATCTTTAAATCTAAATTCATTTTGTACTCCTTACCTGCCCGCACACCGCGGACTATGTATTTCTTAAACTGTTTTCAGACTGAGATAAATTTAATACTCATTTGTGGCTTTGTCAATTCCCAAATAGGGAAGAATATTCAAAAAAATATCTCTCACAACAGGGGCCGCTATGGTTCCTCCATAATATGTGCCCTCGGGCTCATCTATTAGCACGACCGTCAGGACTTGAGGATCATCCGCCGGCGCAAATCCTATAAAAGAAGATATGTATCTGCCTGTTCCTCTGGGAAGTTTCTCACTCGTGGCGGTCTTTCCGCCTATCCTGCAGCCCTCTATGGCACACTTTGATCCGCCGCCCTCGGCAACGACTGCCTCAAGCATCTCCCGCATCTTCTGTGATGTCTCCTCATCTATAACCTGTCTCTGCTCGTCAAATTCAATGGCTGTAATAGTTTCTTTACTGCTGTCTATTATCCTTTTTCCCAAATGTGGAGTTACCGTATGCCCTCCATTCACAACCGTGCACACTGCAGATATGAACTGTATCGGAGTCACCTGGAATGACTGTCCAAACGACATGGTGGCAAGCTCTACCGGCCCGACATTTTCCTTCTTATGCATGATGGAGTTTGCCTCTCCGGGAAGGTCTATTCCGCTCTGACTGAACAATCCCAGCTTGTGATAATACTCGTACATGCCATCCACACCTGTTCTCTCTCCTATCTCCATAAACGCCGGATTGCAGGAATTCATGAGCGCCTCCTTAAGGCTCTGGCTTCCATGGCCCGTGGTCTTGCTACACCTTATCCTTCTGTCCTCAACTATCTTATATCCCGGGCAGAAAAAGTTTGAGCTGCTGTCGACCGCTCCCTTCTCGAGTGCTGCCGTCAGTGTTATTATCTTGGCGGTTGATCCCGGCTCATATGTGTCGCTTATCAGATAATTTCTCCACATATTGTTCAGCTCATCCATATTGCCGGCTGTAGGCAGCAACATGGATGTCCCGGATGCGCTGTTATTCCTCTCTGCATCTTCCTCTGTGTCTGTCTCTCCATCGTTCTCTGGCTTAACCAGTTTGAACGGTTCGTTCAGGTTGTATTCCGGCACATCCACCATGGCATATATCTCGCCATTTTGGGGATTGATTGTTATTGCACACACCCTGTTTGCTTTTTTCTCGATCAGGACTTTCTCTGCAGCCTGTGTCACATATCTCTGTATATTGAGATCCAGTGTTGTCACGAGATCATTTCCGGGAATGGGCTCTGTCCTGGTTTCTGAATATTCCGCAAGCTCTATTCCCCTTGCATCCGTGACCGCATTTATGCTTCCATTTGTCCCTGTGAGCACACTGTCATATGTCACCTCAAGGCCCAGTATTCCCTGATTGTCAGCACCGGTGAAGCCTATAACCTTCGATGCAAGGGTATCATATGGATAGCTGCGCTTGTAATCCTCGTCCACCTTGATCCCCGGAACAGCAGCCGCCTTGATCTTTTTTCCGGTCTCCTTGTCTACATTTGACGCTATGAGCTCCCTTGAGGATACCTTCTCCACCTTCTTCCTGATGTCTGCCGGATCCTTATCCAGATATCTTGTAAGAAGCTCTGTGACCTCCGCCTCATCCTCTATCTGGCTGTGTATCACGGATATTGAACACACCGCCTTGTTGTCCGCTATGATATTGCCATTTCTGTCGTATACCCTTCCCCTGGGAGCTTTTATGCTTCTCTCCCTCTCATGCAGGGAATCTGCTTTCTCAGTATAATATTCTCCCCTGTAGAGCATTATGTATGCAAGACGGCCAACTATAACTCCCAACGCTAGGGCCGCCATAACGAACACAAACTTTATCCTCCGCCTGTTATAACTGTATACCTTCAACTCTTGATCCCGGACTTTTTTATTATCATATTAGCCGGATGCCTCATGTATTCGCCTATTCGTGTACAAATCTATCTCTGCATTAAAAAAGCACCGGAGGTGTATCTGCACCTTCGATGCTTTGGTTTACTATGTAAATTATCATTCGCCGGAATAGTCCTCGTCACCGCTCCACGTATCCGTGCCGTCGCCTGTTCCGCTGTCATCCTCCCATGTATCGTCCGCCGTATAACTGTCGTCTGCCGTATCGTCATACGACGTGTCATCCGCCGATGTGTCGTCGGTCGATGTATCTTCCGCTGATGTATCTTCCGCTGATGTGTCCTCAGCAGCCGCATCCTCTGTTGCCGCCTCTGTATCTGCAGTCTCTGTATCCGTGTCAAATGCTGATGAGAGCGGCTCCTCCGTTCCGTCATAAGCCACATCATCTCCGTTTGTTGAGTATACATTCAGGTATGGAAGGAGATCCTGCATAACCTGATTGAACAGCTTTGCTCCTGCTCCTGATCCTGACTGATCCTCAACATGAGGCTCATCAACTACAACGTAAAGCATTATCTGAGGATTCTCAACAGGGGTAAATCCTATGAATGACAGTACGTATTTTCCATTTCCTCGAGGAAGCTTCTCGGCTGTACCTGTCTTACCACCGATGGTGTAGCCCTCTATTCCAGCCGCATATCCTGTACCTTCCTCAACAACCGCCTGGAGGTATGTCTTCATGTAATCCGACACTTCCTTGGATATGGTCTTTCTGACAAGCACCGGATCCATATTCTCAACCACATTTCCGTCTGAATCCAGAAGTCTCTTGACAACATGTGGCACATAATAATTTCCGCCGTTTATGACTGAGCAGAATCCCGCCGCCATCTGTATCATAGAAGTAGTAACACCCTGTCCAAATGATGATGTCGCAAGCTCTGTAGGATTCAGATTCTCCACATCATACTTTATACCGGTTGTCTCACCGTCAAGGTCTATTCCCGTCTTGGAACCTATATTGAATATGACCTGATATTTGTCAAATATCTCCGGTCCCTCAGCAGCAGCGATCTGCATCAGTGCATCGTTACATGATACAGCCAGCGCTCTTTTGACATCGACCATTCCGTGTCCGGCTCTGTAACTACAATAGATAGGACTCTCGCCTTCTACAACTACCTGTGATCCATCGCAGAGAAATTCATCTCCATCTGATATGACGCCATCCTCCATTGCTCCTGCTACGGTAAAAGCCTTGTAAGTTGAACCAGGCTCAAACACATCACTTATACAGTAATTCTGCCATACATAGTTGAGTGCCTCATATAACTGGTCTGATGTAAATCCATCTATCGTGCTATGGAACTCTTCATCCGACATCTTTGAGAAATCGTATTCCACTTCCTCAGTCTTTACATTCTTCTTCTGTTCGGTGGTCGCTTCTGTGGATGATTCTGTGGTAGTGCCATCCTCACTGCTCTCCGTTGTTGCTGTTGTATTTTTCTTTGCACTCTCAACGCTTATCAGGCTGTCCGCATTCTCATCTGCACCCTCGATCTCAACCTCCTGGGTGACGGTGACTGTCATGTTCCTGAGCGCCTGTGTGTTCATCGGGTCATTTGGATCGTAGGTACGTGAGCTTGCCATTCCAAGTATCTCGCCATTGTTTGGATCCATTGCTATGATACCTATCTGCTTAGCACCTGTATTCTGCATATACTCAGTGATGTTGTCCTCTATAATCTTCTGTATATTCATATCTATGGTGGATACTACTGTCTCACCATTCTGGGCTGCCACAGTCTCCGAGTCAACGCCGCCTGAGCCCGACATATATCTGTAAGTCTTGCCATCCACACCGTTTAAGTAGTCATTATAATAGCCCTCAATACCACCCTGTCCAACATTTCCGCTGGCGGTGTATCCGAGCAGGTGACACGCCAGAGATCCATTTGGGTAATTTCTCTTATACACCGTCTCGAATCTCACTCCTATGACATCTGCGCCCTCATCGGTCTTACAGTAATCCTCAAATGCCTTAACCTTTGTATATGGAAGATCCTTGAGGACTACCTCATAATAAGAATCCTCATTTGCAATGTGCTTGTCAAAATCGTCTCCTGACACATCGAAATACTCCAGCACCGCAGCTCTTGTTGCCGCCTTTCCCTTCTCCGTGATCAGAATATTCACAGGCTCAAGTATCAGGCTGTAGGTCTTCTCACTGTTTGCAAGGACATTTCCATTTCTGTCCAGTATCTCGCCTCTCTCATACGGAATATCCGTGGAATTGTAGTCCATCTGCAGAACCACCGCCTCCGAATACTCCTTTCCATTTGCCACGTTGATGTACACAACTCTTATGGTGAGTGCAACCAGAACTCCCACCACCAG
This sequence comes from Coprococcus sp. AF16-22, assembly GCF_003461545.1. Taxonomy (NCBI): domain Bacteria; kingdom Bacillati; phylum Bacillota; class Clostridia; order Lachnospirales; family Lachnospiraceae; genus Coprococcus; species Coprococcus sp. AF16-22. The sequence goes on along the minus strand of NZ_QTXH01000004.1, from coordinate 76,487 downwards.
CAAATATGCGATCTTGGTCTTTCTTCTCATTCCTTTTAAAAATAGCTTTGATCTCTTTGACATTTTATCTTTCCACCTTAAAAATTAAATATCCCTAAGACTACTTGGCCTTAGGGACATCCTTGTACTGTACTACGTAATCATCATTATTCTGTGAATAGTATAATGTTTGTCCCGGCTGTGAGTATACCATGCCGAGCTTAGTAGTTGCAATATTATATATCTCATCCAGATCTGTCATGGAATCAAGTCCTGCGCTGTAGCTTGCATTCTCGTCAAGCTGTGTTGCCACCTGGCTCTTCAGCGTTGCCACTGACTCCTTCTGTGACTTGACATCTGATGTAAGTTTCAGAAGATAACAGCACAGCGCCACCGCAACGATTATCGCAGCAACCATGCCCGCCGTATATCTTATTTGTGCATTTGTAACTGCCTTTCTCTGTGCCTTTCTGGCTGCAAGCTCTCGTCTCTCTCTGTCAGTCAGATGAGATGATCCCTGTTTCTTTCTTCGCGCCGGCTGTGGAGCTCTCTCAGGTCTCACTGAAGGCTGTGGTCTTCTCGCCGGAGCGGCTGAGCCTCTGACTACAGCTTCGCGGGATCTGTTACGTCCAGCCCGGTCATCATAATTCAGTTGTCTTGCAGAACTACCCTCTGTGTAGTATCTTCTATCTGCCATCTATATCGCCTCTTTCATTTATATCTGTCAAATTGCCTCAAACACTCTGAGCTTTGAGCTCTTTGATCTGGAATTCTCCTCAAGCTCCCTTTCTCCCGGTATGATCGGTTTCCTCGTTATCACCTTGCCGAGAGGCTTTCTTCCGCATGTGCACACCGGAAAGTTCGGTGGACAAATGCATGGATTTTCATTTTTCCTGAATGCTAGCTTCACTATCCGGTCCTCAAGGGAATGAAATGTGATGATACACAATCTTCCTCCCGGATTCAGGCTTGCTATCATGCCGTCTATTGAATCCCTGAGCACATCAAGCTCTCTGTTAAGCTCTATCCTGATCGCCTGAAATGTCTGCTTGGACGGATGTCCCTGTCCATTCCTTGCCTTTGCCGGTATGGAGCCACGGATTATATCGTTGAGCTCTTCGGTGGTCTCTATCACCTTGTTCTCACGGTACTTGCAAATGTGGTATGCAATACTCTTTGCATATCTCTCCTCTCCGTAATCCTTAAGTATACGGAACAGCTCAGCCTCGGAATAATCATTGACTATATCCTTTGCAGTCTTTGTCTGCCTGTTGTCCATCCTCATATCCAGTGGAACATCAACCCGATATGTGAATCCTCTATCCGCATTATCGAGTTGATATGAAGACACTCCCAGATCAAGGAGTATCCCGTCCACCTTCTGTATGTTCAGTTCATCCAATATTCTTCTGAAATTCTGGTAATTATCCCTGACTATGGTCACCTTATCCCCATACGACTCAAGTCTCTTCGACGCTGCAGCTATGGCATCCTCATCCTGGTCGATACCTATAAGCCTGCCGCCCTCACCAAGCCTCTTCACAATCTGCTCTGAGTGTCCGGCTCCCCCTAATGTGCCATCCACATAGATGCCATCCGGCTTGATATTCAGGTTGTCGATGGTCTCCTCAAGCAAGACCGACTTGTGCGCAAATTCCATAATCAATTACCATTCTCTTCTAAAAACTAAAATCAAGTGCATCAAGCTCATCTGCAAGCTCGTCCATGCTGGCCTGATTATCACTCATGTTCTCAGGGCCATCCCACTCTTCCTTGCTCCAGATCTCCGCTTTCTCACCGTTACCGATGACATACACATCCTTGTCTATATGTGCATATTCTCTCTGCTTCGGAGATAGAAGTATTCTTCCCTGTGCATCCGGCTCACACTTGACCGCTCCGGCAAGGAAACCTCTCTTGAAGGCTCTGGCCGTTCTGTTGGTCATAGGAAGCTTGTTCAGCTTCTCAACGAACTCCTCCCACTCTGTCATTCCATATACATAGAGACAGCAGTCGATTCCTTTGGTTACCATGAATGACTCCCCGAGTTCCGAACGAAGTTTTAATGGCATGATCAGTCTTCCTTTTGCATCAAGCTTATGTTCATATTCACCTGATAAGCATCTGGACATCCCGATCTCCTCCTTTCGTATAACTCCGGTTCAATCACCACTTCCCACCACTTAGTTGCACAGTAATGCCACTTGTAACCACTATTCTATACTATAGCCCCCCAAATTGCAACCCTGTTATATGAAAAAAGTGTGTGCAAATACGCAAAAAAGCCTGTAGATCTAACAGTTTTCACTGTCAAACCTACAGGCTTTTTATGGTGGAGACAAATCCCAGTTTTTTCCCATTTCGTGGGGGATATCTCCACCTTGTGGGTATTTATCTGTATTGTCTCCCTGTTATATTATTTTTATTGCCACTTTTTTCTGCGCTGAAATGCTATTTTGTGGCATCTTTGTCATCTTTCTTTTTTTCTCCAGCGTCATCTGATCCACCACTGGTCTCCACTTCTGTACCGGCAGCGTCTGCTTCACCACTGGTCTCCACTTCTGTATCCGCAGGATCACATTCGCCACTAATCTTCACTTCTGTGCCAGCGGCGTCTCCCATCACTGCAGCAGGCCAGCCACGCTTGGCACATCTTACATAATTTATGACAAGCAGTACCACGGCAGTTACAAAGCATACAAGTGCAAGCGCCTGGGATACCTTGATCCCTGTATTGCCGATCATCAGGGAATCACTTCTGAGACCTTCGACGATAAATCTTCCGAGTCCGTATCCTCCCACATATATAAGAGCGAACTCTCCTTTGAATTTCTTGTGCTTTCTATATATAAATAAGAACACAAGCAGCATAAGATTCCATAAGGACTCATACAGGAATGTCGGATGGACCGTTATGCAATCCATGCCGTCTATATTCACCACATTGTCCAGCATCTTCTGTGTGATGACCCCGGTTCTCTCCAGATAGTCAAGATTGCCATCAGATCTGTAGTAATCAAGCGGAATCGCCATGGCCATCTTACTGTTCGTATATGCGCCAAATGCTTCTCTGTTGAAGAAGTTTCCAAATCTTCCAAGTATCTGTCCGATCAGTATTCCAAAAGTGGCTGTATCCGCCATGAGTACAAAGCTGACTTTTCTCACCTTGCAGAATATTACCGCCGTGATGACTCCCGCTATGATTCCACCATATATGGCAAGTCCGCCGCCTCTGATATTCAGCATGGCTTTGAGTGTAGCTCCCACATCGCCCTGCACTATATACTGGTCAAGTCTGAACAGGATATAGTAGAGTCTTGCTCCAAGTATGGCCGGGATGATAAGTATAAGTATGAAATCCAGATACATTTCAGGATTCTGTTTTGTTCTCTTTGCCTCGTTGGTGACAAGTACATATGCCAGCAGGAATCCTATCATGATGATGATCCCGTAGAACCTTATCTCAAAATTTCCTATACTTATGTGGTCTCCCACATTTCTGAGTGTTATTCCCAGATTCGGGAAAAATATACTTCTAAAATATTCAGCTATCTGAGCCATATTATTCCACCTTATAAAATATACTTGTAGCAGCCAACTCTCCATATTGCAGAAAGGCAGCTGCCACTTTTCTAATACATCATTCAACGAAATTTACCACGTAAATTTCTATACATTAAACTTAAAGAGAATCACATCTCCGTCCTCAACAACGTACTCCTTGCCTTCCTGTCTTACAAGGCCCTTCTCCTTGGCAGCAAGCATGCTTCCGCAGTCCATGAGGTCCTTGTAGCTGACAACCTCCGCCTTGATAAATCCTCTCTCAAAGTCTGAGTGAATCTTGCCGGCTGCCCCGGGTGCCTTTGTACCCTTCTTGATGGTCCATGCCCTTGACTCTGTCTCTCCGGCTGTCAGATAACTGATAAGACCGAGAAGTGAGTAGCTTGCCTTGATAAGCTTGTCAAGGCCTGACTCCTTAACTCCAAGATCCTCGAGGAACATCTTCTTCTCCTCATCGTCAAGCTCTGCCAGCTCCTGCTCTATCTGTGCACATACTACAAATACCTCTGCATCAAAGTCCTTTGCGTATTCCTTTACCTTCTGTACATTCTCATTTGAAGCGCCATCGTCCGCAATGTCTTCCTCGCCTACATTTGCGGCAAATATTACAGGCTTCCATGTGAGAAGGTTATATTCCTCTATCCACGCCTGCTCGTCCTCATCTGCAACCTCTATGGTCTTGGCAAGCTTGCCATCCTCAAGGTGAGCCTTGATCCTCTGCTGGAAGTCAAGCTCCTTCGCAAGCATCTTGTCATTTCTTGCACCTCTGATGGTCTTGGCGATCCTTCTGTCGAGCACTTCTATATCTGAGAAGATCAGCTCCAGATTGATGGTCTCTATATCTCTGATCGGGTCTACGGAACCGTCAACGTGGATGACATTTGTATCCTCAAAGCATCTTACAACATGAACGATGGCATCAACCTCTCTGATATTTGCAAGGAACTGGTTTCCAAGTCCTTCACCCTTTGACGCACCCTTTACAAGGCCCGCTATATCTACAAATTCTATAACAGCAGGTGTTGTCTTGGCTGAGTTGTACATCTCTGTGAGCTTGTCCAGTCTCTCATCCGGCACTGCAACGATTCCTACGTTTGGATCTATTGTACAGAACGGATAGTTAGCTGATTCCGCGCCTGCCTTTGTAAGTGAATTGAAAAGTGTACTTTTTCCCACGTTTGGGAGTCCTACGATACCTAATTTCATTTTTTCTATTTTCCTTTCTTAAAGCCTTGATTTTGCTTGATATTCTGACTTTGCCGATTATATGGTGTACCATTTAGTGTACCATCTGTTTTCAGGGTGCAAAAAGCCCCCAATAGCACGGTAATTGTACTACACCCGTGGCTTAATTTCAATGTTTATAATTATTATCGGAATCCCATAACTATTTTTTACCCAGTGCCTCCTTCAAAACTACAACAGCCAGCCGGGGGTGAACCCCCGGCTGGCTGCTACATTTTATCAGTTCAGATATTTCTCCATCACTGTGTTCAATTTTTCAAAATCAAGCGGTTTCGCTATGTGTTCATCCATCCCCGTGTTCTTTGCAAGCTGCACATCCTCAGCAAATGCATTTGCGGTCATGGCTATGATAGGAATCTGGCCTCTTCTTCCAGGCAGTGCTCTTATAGCGGCGGTGGCCTCATACCCATTCATGACCGGCATCTGAACATCCATAAACACTATGTCATACCAGTTCTCGGAGGCATTCTCTATCCTCTCCACAGCCTCCCTGCCATTCTCAACGATCTCCACACTGGCTCCCGTCATTCCTATGATCTCCGATGCGATCTCTCTGTTCAGATCATTGTCCTCCACAAGAAGGACTCTCCTGTCCGAATAATCAGATCTTCTGATATTCTTCCAGTCCCTTTTAATAAATATAATTATACTCCTCATTGTACATACTAGTTCCAACAGGGAAATTATACTGCAACCGGCTGTCATAGTCCGAAACAGTTCTCTGTTTTCAGACCTTAGACCCATATGGCTTTGTGTCACCGCTTTTCAACGGGTTTACTAAATATTTATTTTTCAAATTCTTTTCATATAGATTACAATTTTCTGATTAAAGTATTATAATCATTTGTTTTATTTGTCAAGCATTTATTTAATTATTTTCAGGTCTTTTCCGTTTTCCACTTCTTTGACATAACGATGTAGAATATGACGTTGAGCACGATGCCGACACATGTGGCTATAGGTGCTGCAAGTCCAATATTCGTAAGGCTTGCATCCGGCTGGATACTCATGTAATACGCCAGTGGAAGTCTCACAAGCAGAGTCTGTATAAGTCCCTGGATCATGACCCACAGCGACTTCTCATGCCCATTGAAATATCCTATCATACTGAACAGCACCGCCGTGACTATAGTCTCAGGCGCAAATCCCCTCAGATACTCGAAGCCCCTCTGGATAACAGACGCATCGGTGGTGAAAATTGATGTCATTTTGTCACCAAAGAACCACACACCAATGAATACCACCACGCCTACAGATAGTCCTATGCCCATACCGGTAAGCATCGCTTTTCTCGCTCTGTCCTCTTTTCCAGCTCCGACATTCTGCGATACAAATGAAGCCATAGACTGCATAAGCGAACTTGGTACCAGCATGGCAAAGCTGACTATCTTGCAGGCAACTCCATATCCGGATGATGCCTCCAGGCCAAGTCTGTTGATAAATGCACACAGCGCTAGAAATGACATCTGCGTGAGAAATTCCTGCATCGCCAGCGGAAGCCCAACTGAGAGCAATCTTCTGCACTGTCTGTTTAATCTGAAATCTTTTCTTGATATCTTAAATGGAAGCTCTCTCTTCTTCAGCAGCAAAAGCGCAAGGACAACACTGACCGCCTGGGCAACCACTGTTGCTATGGCTGCACCCGCAGCATCCAGATGACATCCCGCAACCAGTATAAGGTCACCGACAACATTTACTATACATGCCACAAACACAAATATAAGAGGTGATTTGCTGTCTCCAAAACCTCTGAATATCGCGGTGAGCACATTGTAGGCCATAATGAAAAATATTCCGCCTCCGCATATCCTCACATACGACGATGTAAGAGTGACCGCCTCAGCCGGTGCCTGCATCAACACTGACAAAGGTCTTGCAAACGTCACCATGACAACTGCCAGCACCACCGCAAGTATTGCAAATATGGTCGTGGCACCTCCGAGAAGCTCTCCTATCTGATCCGTGTTCTTCTCGCCTATATATCTGGCAATAAGCACTGTGACACCCATAGCAAGTGCTGTTATCACAAATGTAACCAGATTGAGCACCTGGCTGCCTGTAGATACGGCTGAAAGTCCCGCCGTCGAACCGAATCTTCCAACCACCAGCAGATCAACCGCACCATATGCAGCCTGAAGTATCAGTGCTCCAAGAATCGGTCCCATGAATGGGAGCATTTTTCTAATTATACTTCCTTGTGTAAAATCTGTTTTATCCTGTACACTCATCTTATGTCTTGACTCCTTTTGCTCATAACATCATAAATTTTTTCAATGGTCGCTATCATAATATCTGCATCTTCATCTGTGATATCGGTAAGAGACTCCCCCAGTCCTGTGAAATACTCATCAACATATTTGCCAACCAGATCTCTGCCAGCCTGAGTGCTCCTGATATACACAAAACGTCCATCCGCCTCTGAAGCCTTCTTTTCCACAAATCCCAAGCGTTCCATATCCTTTATCGTCTTTGTCACGCCCGGTCTTGGGAGCCCCAGCTCATCACTTATATCACTGACCTTTACATCAGTCTCAGACCTCTCAAATCTCGTTATCACATCAAGATAATGTATATGAGTCGGTGTGACTCCATTTGGCAGCTTTGGCATCATATCTCTGACTCTCTTAGCTTGATAGCAGGCATCCATCACCTGTTTTATCTTTTCCTTTGTCATAGCATTCCTTCCTGTAAATTTATCAAATATTATTTTATTGTTATTTCGTATAATTACTTTAGGTAATTATCATTGGTAAGTATATTCATATTTTTCTTTTTGTCAAGGGGTATACAAACTCTTCATATGCCCGTTTAATACATTAACCACCATGCAAAAAAAATGCTCCACCTGATTCTCTCACAGATGAAGCATTTAATTATTCAATCCTTTTTACTAACTACCTTTACTATCCCTATAACCGATTCGATCAATACCACCGCCACAAATGGTATTCCCGCAAGCGTAATAGCAAACATCATATATTCGATTCCATTCAGCAGATGCTCCCATCCTCCTGTAGCCTGCGGCACTATCCACATTTCATTGATAACCAGAGCACCGATCAGGAATCCCAGTATCAATCCACTGATCATCCACGCCGCACAGATTATGGCGACATCTTTCAGCCGCACAATCTGATTATCGTATATCCATTTTCTGAATATAATATACAGAATTACGCATATCAGGGGTACAGCAAATACAACGACCAGATTATAACTATCATTATATGTTTCTTCCATGTAATCAGACAGCGTCATAATGCTCCAGCATATGAGTTGTACTACCAGACATATCAATATTTTCTTCTTCATATGCAAACTCCCCACCACATCTACTTTTTACATACTATAATAAAGTTCTTCACATTACAATTTAATTAAAATTATAATATGCTTTTACTCAGATCAGATATCTGCCAGCAAGCCCCACGATCACCTGCATCCCGCCGGAAAGCAGCATCACCCACACAGGATTCAGTTTGAATTTTCTAAGCAGAACAACACTTACCGCAAATATCACCACGAGATTCCACTTAGTTCCAGCGATACTTATCATGTCAATCCCAGACCAGACCGCCGTCACGAATATCGAAACTCCCGCTGACGCGATCATCGCCACAACCGCAGGTCTTATTCCTCCGAGCAGTTCCTGAAGGATGTCCTGTTTGCGGTATTTCAGATAAAGTCTTACTATGACTGTGACTATGATACATGAAGGAAGTATACATCCGAGTGTGGCAACCACCGCGCCGACATATCCAGCCACCCGGAGTCCCACAAATGTCGCCGAATTGACCGCTATAGGGCCTGGAGTCATCTGGGATATAGTGATCAAATCCGTGAACTCTGACATGGTCATCCACCCATGTATCTTCACTATCTGTCCCTGTATAAGCGGCATGGCGGCATAACCTCCTCCGAAACTGAAGAGTCCTATCTGGAAGAAACTTAGGAATAACTGCAAATAGATCATTATTCCATCCCCCCTTTGTCGGGATGTTTTTCAGGATTTCCGTCAGAGGTATCCTCTGTCTTTTTATGCCCATGCCCTCTTCTTTTCTCCAGCTGTCCTCTGCAAACGCCGACAAGTCCACAGACAATTACTATGAACACGACATTTATCTCCAATATGTAGGATGCAACAAATGCAGCTATCATGAACAATATCCCCAGATCATCCTTCTGCTTTACTATGTCTGCTCCCATATCATATGTCACTGATGCAATGACCGCAGCTACACCGGCCTGCATTCCCTCCAGCATCTCACTGATCACCCAGTTGGTCCTGAACGCGCTGTAACAGTAAGATATGATGGATATGATAACAAATGGCGGAATGATCGTTCCGACTATAGCCACCAGTGCCCCTGCTATACCGCACAATTTGTATCCAACCGCTATCGCTCCATTTACTGCGATAGGTCCCGGCGACGATTGGGCTATAGCCACAAGATCCAGCATCTCGTCCTGCTCTATCCAATGGTTTTCATCCACAAACTTTTTCTTCATAAGTGAAACGATGACGTATCCACCCCCGAAGGTAAAGACGCTCAGATATAATGTTGTTATGAATATCTTTAAAAGGGTCCTACCCTTTCTTTTTTCTTTTTCCATAATTAATCCTTGGGGACGTTCCTTTTGTCACGAGGAGCGTCCCTCTGTCCCACACTAGATATATATTCCTAATCAAGTCTAAATAATTTTCGTCTAAATATTTTTGCAACTGACATCTGCCATCTTCTGCATCATACTTTTTTTATCATCTTCTGTCGCAGACATTGCACGTATGGTTCTCTCAAACAATGATGTCAACTTTACTCCTTTTATTGCCCCATATCGAGTTTTCACCTTTCGCATGACAGGGGACACTCTCCGATACAAAAGGAACGTCCCTGATATATTCTATCATATACTTCTACAAATCGCTTTACTTCTTTTCAAAATATAGTATAATATTATATGTTTTGATTTTCTTAAACGATCGTTAAGCTATCGTATCTAATCAAATCCATTTTCATATGAATGATATTATATGAATCATGTTATACGAAACCCATAGTCATTTCAATTTTTCAACAATTACCTTTTTATAAATGTCTTTTTGTCTTATCGTGGTTGGTTTTTGATGGCTATATTTTTGATTACCGTGTTTTCATGAATCACATTTTAACATTTATTTTTTCCACACTGTACACATCACATTTTATCATTTTGGAGGAGGTCCTTTTATGCCAAGAAAACCAAGAGCTATATCTGAATCAAACATTTATCACGTTGTAATTCGCGGAGCAGACAGACAGCAAATGTTTGAAGAAAATAATGATTATGCCAAATACCTGGATATCCTGGGCTATTACAAAAAAGAATGCCAATTTGAAATCTACGCATATTGCCTGATGTCCAATCACGTTCATCTTCTCATACATACCCCTAACACCCCACTGGCAACTGTATTTCGCCGCATTAACACACGTTATGCGGTGTGGTTTAATATGAAATATGACCGAACAGGTTTCCTGCAGCAAGGCAGGTATCACAGTGAACCTGTTAACGATGAACGATACCTTCTCACTGTAGTACGCTACATCCACCAAAATCCGTATAAAGCGGGCATAGAAGCTTTTCCTGGAGAGGCTTACCCATGGAGCAGTATCTACAGTTATCTATCAGGGAATTCGGCATTGGTAGATATCGGACTGATAAACAATCTAATTGGTGATTCAAATGCATTTACTACATTTCACCGAGAAACTGAAGGAGCTGACTGCCTGGACATTCATAAACTGACCAAAAGGCTCCCTGATGATGTTGCAAAGGAGTTAATTATAAAAGAAACTGGGTGTCCTACTATCACCGATTTTCAATTACTGCCTCTTTTAGAACAGAAAAAATACCTTGTTCATCTGCACGAACAAGGTATATCTATCAGACAGCTGAACCGTCTCACGGGTACATCTAAAGGAATTATCCAGCGAACCTTAACAGAAGGCACTCCTCACAACAGCGAACCTCAGCCTTGACAGGAAACACTCATCAGTACACGAGGACGCTCGTCAGTACACGGGGACACTCGTCAGTACACGGGGACACTCGTCGGTACACGGGGACACTCGTCAGTACAAAAGGAACGTCCCCACTTTACACCACTTTACAAACATTTTATTTTATCAGTCTGAACTTCTTCGCAAACCTCACAATAAGACCTCCCTTAGGCATATTGAGAAGTTCCTCCTCCGTATATCCTCCGGCTTTGAGTATAGCCACCGCATAGAATATGATCGCCACAAATACTGCAACAAACATCGCGATCACCCAGTTGCCGAGAAGCTTCCTGCAGCACTCATATACAATGATCGTAACAACACCCATGAAGATAGATGCTATAGTAGGTGCAACGTATATTCGCCTGTTGTCCATCTTGCCGGTCTTGTACTTTGTGAGCGAACGCTGGTTGAATATACATATGAGCAGTGAGTTCACTATCGAACCAAATACCAGTGCATAAAGTGCCCAGTCTGTGCAGTACAGCATAACAACAAGAACCACCACATGTATCACCAGTGCAAGGGTGGCATTGATAACCGGTGCCATCACCTTACCCATGGCCTGAAGCACACTGTTGGTTACAGTTGACTGTGCAAAGAACACTATGGATATGAATCCAAGATACATACATTTGGCTGCCATCGGATCCGCACCTGAGAACAGGAGCTGTATTATAGGCTTAGCCAGGACTCCCATTCCAACCGCACATGGTATGGTGACCAGCATGGACATGCTGAGCGCCTGATTCAGGAGTTTATTGGTTTTCTGCATGTCATTTCTTGCATACGCACCGGATATTCCCGGAATATATGCGATTCCAACTGAAGCTGCTATGGCAAGCGGAAGGTTCGTGAGAACTGTATACTGTCCTGAGTAAATTCCATACAGCTTTGCCATCTCCAGGGAATCCATGCCCTTCATCTTCATGACCACATAGAATACCTTCATGTCTATAGGTGTGAGCACGTTATACACCACTGCTGCCACCACGATAGGTGTGACTGTGGCAATGATTATTCTGAATAACTTTCCATAGGATTCGGTGTCTGGACTTGTATCGTTCTTCACAGACTCCATGATACCCTTTCTTCTTCTCGCATAAGCGAACAGTATGAATATCAATCCTCCAAGGACTCCGGCACCTGTACCCATGGCACTTCCGGCAGAACCATACTTTGCATGCTCGGTTGTTCCAGCGGCAAATGGCTTTGCAAGCATATACGCAGCGACGATACTGACTACTGCATTTGCAAGCTGCTCTATGATCTGTGATATAGATGTAGGCACCATCGTGTTGTACGCCTGCAGATATCCTCGGAATATTGCAAGAAAGCCCGATATAAATATAGTAGGGGCAAGTATCTTAAGACTTAAGACTGCATTTGGCTGGTCACTTACAAACCATTCGGCTCCAAAGTACGTGATCAGTGCCGCCACAGCACCCGCTATGACTACATATATAAATGTACAGTAGTATATACGTCTGGCACTCTTGTACTGTCCCATAGCTATCTTACCGGCAACAAGCTTCGACACCGCTGTAGGAATACTGTATGTGGCGATCATTATGACCATGGCGTATATTGCATACGCTGAACCATAATATCCATTTCCCTCATCTCCAAGTATCTGATACAGAGGCGATCTGTACAGAAGGCCGATGATCCTCGACACGATTCCGGCTCCCGCCAGGATTCCTGCCTGAAGCGCCAGATTACTTCCCCTTCCTGATAGCTTTCCTTTCTTTGCCGTACCGGTATTTGTACTCATATCTAACTCCTTATTGCCATTTCTAAATCACTGTTGTAAAATTCAATTTGTATCTTTGATATATATCACAAACTATATATATACCAATTTTATGCAGTTAATTCAACCATAATATTTATAAACACGATGCATATTATGACCAAATATACCACAAGGAGGAACTTTAACCATGGAATACTCTTCACTTCCAAAGGATCCTATGGTGCTTCTCAGCTTCATCAACACGAAGCTCAGAGATGACTATCCAAGTCTTGACGAGCTCTGCAGCTCACTATGTGTAAATGCAGATGATATCAAGAGTAAGCTCGCATCCATCGACTATTCATATGATGCAGAAAAGAACAGATTTGTGTAAAAGCAAATCTGTTCTTTTCTCTTTTGTCAGACAGGGACAGCATCTGCTTTCCCCGTGCTGATATTATGTTTTATTTATCCTGATTCCCGGAAATTTTTTTATCACTCTCCGGTTTTGCCTGACCATTTCCAACTTCTTCAGCGTCATCTTTGCTGTCAGCTTCCTTATCAGACTCTGCATCACTTCCTACTATATTATTTGCAAGCTTTTCAGCGTCAGCCCTGCTGGCCACGCTCTTCATAACATGCATGAATTTATCAAATATACTGATAGGATCATCATCCGAATCATCGTCATCCTGAGACTGATCATCTGCATGCGCAGTGCCAGACTTCACATATTCATCATCTGGAAGATCTGATGGGTACTGAAGCATATGCTGCTTCTGCTTGAGCTTCCTTTTGTTCTCACGCTCCGCAAGCTTCTGCTCCGGCGTCTTCTTCTTGAACCTTATATCCTCTTCTTCCTCAGTTATATATATCGGCTCTCCCGTCTCCTCATCTATCCTGCGAATCTTCTCATACTCGGATGTCTTGAACGCAAGATTCTTCTCCTGCAGCTTTGCAGTGCATGTCCTGTTGATGTACATGTAACAGCAGGCAAATACAGGAACTCCGAGAAGCATTCCAAAGAATCCGAACAAACCGCCGCCAACTATGACCGCTGTGAGCACCCAGAAGCTTGAAAGTCCTGTGGTATCTCCGATGATCTTCGGTCCGAGGATATTTCCATCAAACTGCTGCAGTACAAGTATAACAATGAGCAGCACAAGACTCTTTATAGGATCTGCAATGAGCACGATGAAGAAACATGGCACAGCTCCTATGATAGGTCCGAAGAACGGTATGACATTTGTCACTCCGACGATAACACTTATCAGAACCGCATATGGCAGATTGAGTATCGTTGAAACTATGAACATGATCATTCCAATGATAATTGAATCAAGTATCTTACCATTAATAAACTGACCAAATATCCTGTTCATCTCTAAAAGTCCGTCAAGGATAGTATTTGCATTCTTCACCTTGAATACCGCATATATGATCTTCTTTCCCCTAGATGCAAGATATTCCTTGTTTGCCATCACATATATCGAAGCGATAATACCGATGAGGAAATTGTATAGGAACTTAAGACCTGAGAACACTCCACTTCCTATATTCACCACGATCTTGTCCACATTTGGCATGATCTTGGTATTCAGCATATCCTGAACCTTGAGATATGCATTGTTCATATACTTGTTGATCTGATCCTCAGGTATATTGAGCTTCTGGAACTTCTCATTTATATTCTCCACCATCGTCTGAAGGTTGGAATAATAGGTATCCATGTTGCCCACAAGCTGCTTGATACTGTCGTAGAGCTGAGGAACCACCAGCCACACTATTCCGGTTATGATTCCAAGGAACACTATGGTAGTTAAAATAACCGACAAAGTTCTCGAAACCTTGAACAATTTTTTCTTATCCGATATGACTCTCTCCTGGAATATCGTATGAAATAATCTGTCGAAAAAAACAAGTATCGGGTTCATGAGAAACGCAATGACTGCGCCCACTATGATCGGTGCAAATGCACTCGATATCTTGTCAAGTATCGCACGAAATCCCGACCATTGCTCCAGTATCTTATTAAAAAGGAGTCCGACAACGATTATTCCTATGACCGCCAGACTTATGTTGAGAATTCTTTTCTTCTTATTATTAACAGCCAACTTCTTCTCTCCCATTCTTTAGCATGTGTTTATTATATTAGTTTTTCCAAACCTGTTCAATACAGCTTACGCAAAATTAACCATACATTTATCATTTAATCTCATAAATTTTATAATTCGTGCATATAATGCACTTTAGGGGATAGTATGTTCAGAAAATTTATGTTGTTTACCCTACTGTTTTTTAGTAAAATGAGAACTAGCCAAGGGCAAATGCGAAAACTATCGCATACCAGGATTTCCTAAACGAGGGAGGTGTTCTATATGAATTGGGAGATTGCAACCTGGCTTATCATATTTGCCGTATGTCTCATTGCTGAGATCATATCGCTTGGGCTTACAACCATCTGGGCATGTGGAGGAGCCCTGGTGGCAATGATCATCGCTTTTTTCAGCGGATCGCTGCCACTACAGATCGTTGCATTTCTTGTTGTCACCACTATTCTTTTCTTCACGACAAGACCGATTGCCAAGAAGCATCTTGACAACCAACTGGTAAAGACAAACGTAGAAAGTCTTATCGGCAAACACGTTATCGTATCTGCTGACATAGACAATCTCAAGTCCACCGGTCAGGTCTTGATCAACGGAGTTGAGTGGACAGCAAGATCCAAACATGGCGATACCATTGAAACCGGAACCGAGGTCGTGATCGACGAGATATCCGGAGTCAAAGCAATCGTAGAAAAGGCAGGAAAGCCGGCAATATAAAGCTAAGGGCTTATCAGCTTAAGACACACACATTTTTAATTAAGGAGATTATTATGGACGGAGCAGGAATTTCACTTATTATCATTTTATGTCTGATCGTAATCGTTATTATTTGCAGTACGATCAAGATCGTGCCACAGGCACACGCTTATGTAATTGAGAGACTTGGAACATATCAGGCAACATGGTCTGTTGGACTTCACATGAAGATGCCTGTTATCGATAAGGTAGCCAAGAAGGTTACACTCAAGGAGCAGGTTGTTGACTTCGCTCCACAGCCGGTTATCACAAAGGATAACGTAACAATGAGGATCGACACAGTCGTATTCTTCCAGATCACAGATCCTAAGCTTTTCAGCTACGGAGTTGAGAATCCTATCATGGCCATCGAGAACCTGACAGCTACCACACTTCGTAACATCATCGGTGATCTCGAGCTTGACCAGACACTTACATCAAGAGAGACCATCAACACCAAGATGAGAGCAACACTTGACGAGGCTACTGATCCTTGGGGAATCAAGGTCAACAGAGTAGAGCTCAAGAACATCATCCCTCCTGCAGCTATTCAGGATGCCATGGAGAAGCAGATGAAGGCAGAGCGTGAGAGACGTGAGCAGATCCTCCGTGCTGAAGGTGAGAAGAAGTCAGCCATCCTCATCGCAGAAGGTAACAAGCAGTCAGTCATCCTTGAGGCCGAGGCTGAGAAGGCTTCTCAGATCCTCCGTGCTGAGGCTAAGAAGGAAGCAACTATCAAGGAAGCCGAAGGTCAGGCACAGGCTATCCTCGCTGTACAGCAGGCAAATGCAGATGGTATCAGAGCACTGAATGAGTCAATGCCTACAAATCAGGTCATCACTCTAAAGAGCCTGGAAGCATTTACAAAGGCTGCAGACGGCAAGGCTACCAAGATCATCATCCCATCAGAGATACAGGGAATCGCAGGTCTCACCTCTTCTATCGTAGAGGTTGCCAAGAGCACTGAAGCTGCTGCCATATCAAAGCAGTAACATATCAGACTATTACAAATAAATAAGACAGCTATTAAAAGACGTGCATGAAAGTTCTTTTTGAAGAATCTTTCGTGCACGTCTTTGTAATTACTATTTGTATTTTTCTGTCATCATGATCACTGCGGAAGTTCTATCCACACAGATTTGATATTCTCTCCTGACTCAACATCATTCAACTGATATACGATCTGCACCTTTCCAGTCCTGCCCTTTTCTACCGATACGATCATATAGCTGTTCACCATAGACATTGGAGCCAGCGAGCCCTCGCAGCTTCCACCTTCTATATGTACCCTCCATCCTCAACTGAATATACCTCATCAGTCATTCTTGCTCACATTGTTATACTGGAAGAAGTCTATCCTGTGATCTTTGAAATAGTACTTTGCGTCACGCTCATTTACCTCTCGAAGAACCTTACACGGGTTTCCGACAGCCACTACATTTGATGGTATATCCGTTGCGACCATACTTCCAGCTCCTATGACGGTGTTATCGCCTATCGTAACTCCCGGAAGTATTGTTACACCCGCACCTATCCAGCAGTTCTTTCCTATAGTTATAGGTGCATTGTACTGATAGCCCTGTTTTCTGAGCTCAGGATTTATTGGATGTCCCGCTGTTGCCAGAGTTACATTTGGTCCAAACATGGTGTAGTCACCAACGTAAATATGTGTGTCATCCACCATTGTAAGGTTGAAATTCGCATATATATTGCTGCCCCAGTGAACAAATTTGCCGCCCCAGTTTGCATGGAGTGGTGGCTCTATATAGCAGTTGTCTCCTATCTCCTCAAACATCTCCTTGAGCATCTGCTGACGCTTGACCATCTCTGTTGGTCTGGTCATATTGAAGTCATATAATCTGTCCAGACACTTTATCTGCTCTCTGGCGATATCCTCATCGCCCGGAAGATAAAGCTCACATGTGTGCATCTTTTCCAGCTCTGATTTTCCCATTGTTAATACCTCCTGTATTTTATTTTTGTCTTCATAAACCCGCCATGTTGTAAATCCGTTTCTTTTTGACATCGTGGATTATCACATCATGATCACACTGGCTATATGAAAGCAACAGGCACCACCAAGCCGCACTAAAGCGCCCATGATGATGCCTGTTATATCGTCGTATATACATTATATTCAAATGTACATACATGGCGCACTCGGCACCATATATATCATTTAGTTGTACTTGTAGTAATTGATGAGGCAGCCATCTGTTATGATCTGTCTCTCATCGTCTGTGAGTTCTCCAAGTCTCAGCTCTATCTCAGCAAAATCCTTGTTCACAACATATGCCTTGATAACCTCTGTCTTGTTCTTCACCGCATCCTTGATTCCCGGGATGAATACATAGTCGTCATTGTCAAAGTCGAAATCCTTGTCGATCACAAATGGAAGCATACCCCAGTTGATAAGGTTTGATCTGTATCTCTTTGTAGCGTACTCCTTTGCAATGTTTGCCCATCCACCGAGAACCTTCTGGCATGATGCAGCCTGCTCACGGGCTGAACCGTCACCTGGCTTAACAGCATAAATGGTACTTCCAACACCTGTGTTGCTTCCGCATACGTCCTCAAACTTCTCCTTGATGGCATGCATAACTTCCTTGACCTCTGGGAATGCCTTACCCATGCACTCACCTGCCTCACGAACCTTCTCTACAGCCTGGATAGCCTTCGCTCTTCCAACGTACTCAGGATCCTTTCTTGACAGAGTGAACTCTGCAAGTCCAAGAGGATTTGATCTGTATGATGAAGTCTCTCCTGATGGGATAAGCTCATCTGTTGTTGTTACAGGATCATGTATAACTGATGCCACCTTGAGGAGAAGGTTGTCTGTAAGAGGAACCATCTCAGGCCAGTCCTTGATGTTTGGACCAAACTTGATCTCAACCGAAGGATCAGCCTTTCCAACACCGTTGTAAACTCTTCTGTCGTATATAGCCTTGTCGAAGAAATACTTTGGATGTGTGTACTCTATATCTGCAAGGTCTGTTGCTGATGTCAGATAGCCCTTGTTGGCTGCAGTTGCTGCGATAGAACGCGCATCCATAAGCGCAACAGATGAGATCTGACCATTCTGTATCTTTGAACCCTCTCTGTTAGGGAAGTTTCTTGTTGAATGTCTGATGGAGAATGCATTGTTGGCAGGTGTATCACCGGCACCAAAGCAAGGTCCACAAAATGCTGTCTTAACAATAGAACCTGTCTCGATGAGATCAGCCAGAACACCGTTCTTTGCAAGCTGCATATATATAGGTGTACTTGCAGGATATACTGACAGTGTGAACTCGTCAGCGCCTATGCTCTTGCCTCTGAGGATATCAGCCGCATCGCAGATATTCTCATATCCACCACCGGCACATCCGGCGATGATTCCCTGCTCAACATACAGCTTGCCATCTCTTACCTTATCCTTGAGTGTAAAGTCGACCTTGCCGTCAAGGCTTACAAGTGCACGCTTCTCAACATCATCAAGGATATCCATGAGGTTGGCATTCAGCTCGTCGATGGTGTATGTGTTGCTTGGGTGGAATGGCATAGCTATCATTGGCTTAACTGTTGACAGATCTACATATACGACTCCGTCATAGTAAGCCACATCGCCAGGATTCATCTCCTTGTATGCCTCACTTCTTCCGTGAATGTCATACCAATCCTTTATCTTGTCATCTGTCTTCCATATTGATGACAGACATGTTGTCTCTGTTGTCATAACATCAATACCGATACGGAAATCTGCTGAGAGCTTGTCAACACCAGGACCAACGAACTCCATGACCTTATTCTTGACATATCCGCAGCCAAATGTTGCTCCGATGATGGCAAGTGCCACATCCTGAGGACCAACCCCCTTCTGTACCTCTCCGTCGAGATAGATTGCGATAACGCCCGGCTTTGCAACATCGTATGTCTTACACAGGAGCTGCTTTGCGAGCTCACCGCCGCCCTCTCCAATAGCCATAGTACCAAGAGCACCGTAACGTGTATGTGAGTCTGATCCAAGTATCATGGCGCCACACTCTGCCAGCATCTCTCTTGCAAACTGATGGATGACCGCCTGATGAGGTGGTACATACACGCCGCCATACTTCTTCGCACATGAGAGGCCAAACATATGGTCATCCTCATTGATGGTTCCACCTACGGCACACAGTGAGTTGTGACAGTTTGTAAGTACATATGGTATAGGGAACTCCTTAAGACCTGATGCTCTTGCTGTCTGGATGATTCCTACAAATGTTATATCATGTGAAGTCATCTTATCGAATTTGATCTTAAGATTCTCCATATTGTCAGATGTGTTATGCTTAGCCAATATTCCGTAAGCAAGTGTGTTCTTTGATGCCTCTTCCTTTGATGGAGCACTGCCAAGCTTTGATGCGAGAACCGCACCTGCCTCAGCATTATCCTCAACCAGCTCTGTACCATGTAACAGATAAGCACCGTTGTCAAATAATTTAATCATACTCTTCCTCCTGGTAATAGCTTTTTGTCATTTATGGAATTGCACACAGATGTATACAAAACCCCATGTTTCTCTACATCATACCATATTATTTTCAAATTTTAAATAGTATTATATTACAGCTTAACGCAAAAAATCTGCCATACATGCTCAGGCACATATGGCAGATCCTATGCATCAAATTGAATATACTGTACAGATACCCTTAACCGAAATACCTGTACCTGATACATCCTATCTGACACTATATAATCAATCTCCCCTCAGAGTTAATTATCCTCTGTTACATACACTATACTATTTGTATAATTTTTCCAATAGTTTTGGCAAAAATCGACACAAACGACGCGTATAACAACCTGAACGACATAAATTTTCGTGTACAACACACATATACTTTAATTATACCTATTGTAGAAATTCCCATTTGTATGATAGAATGTTCCTGATATGTTAATAATTTAAGAGTTTTGTTTATCTATCAATTTTTCACAGGAGTGTTTGATTATGAATTTTCTGATTGTTGAGGATGACAATATCCAGCTTACCGGCTTAAAACATATAATTGAAGAAGAGTACGCAGACGCTGTTGTCAACACTGCATCAACTTACAACGATGCCATAACAATAATAGATTCATTTGATATTGATATCTTTTTACTGGACATTGATCTCGGTGGAGGAAAGACCGGATTGGATGTATGTGGTTATCTCCGAAGAATTCCCAAATACAATGACACACCTGTCATCTTCATCACCGACATCACCGTTCCAAACCTTGATGTCATCAACAAGTATCATTGCCAGTATTATTTCTCAAAGCCTTATGACAGAATCGATGTCGTAGGAGGGATCAACTCGGTGCTCACACAGCCTGACGACCAGACATCAAGGATCCGCGTAAAGGATATCCAGGGAATACTTTTCCATATAAGCATGGATGAAATAATTTATGTATGTGCATCCGGCCACCACAAGCACATTTTCACATCCGACGGCGATTTTATCGTCACCAACCCGACCTTCGAGTCAATTTTGCAGGCTGCTGGTGATGTACCTCTGGTCAGATGCCACAAAAGCTATTACTTCAATCCCGACTACATACAGAGCTACGACAGATCCAATTCACTTATAACGCTGAAACTGGCTCAAGAATCCATACCGGTCGGGCGCAAATACAAAACTATTATAGAAACTTACCAGGAGAACAGATAATGGCTGCATATTTTGATTTTCTTTCCAAGATACTGTTTGATACCTTTGTATTTTTAGTATTCTTGATGGCGATATATAATGTAAAATTTTCCCAGATAGCAAAGAGACTTCCACCTTTGCTTCTGCTGACTTTACCAGTCTCTCTGATTGCCACAGTTACAGACTCCATGTTAATATTCACACTGATAACATACATATACTGCTTTGTATTCTACTCTCTGGTATTCCGATATCCGCCGATGAAGATCATAACGGGATACGCAATTACACTTATCATCATGACTATACTGAACCTCATCCAGATGGTTGTCATCATGCAGTTTACGGACAATCCATTCACCAACACTTCAACATATATAACCGAAGCCATGGCTTTCATCATAGCTATACTTTTATACAAATTCGGACATATGGATAAGCTGTACGATGCTCTTATAGTGAAAAATCAGGTATCCAGGAATATAATACTCGCAGTATTTGCCCTCATGGTATCTATGGTTTTATACCAGCGTATATCCCCTAAGGACTTCATGAATATATTTATGACTTTCCTGTTTATAGTCATACTTATCCTCATTTTATACTCGGGAATGTACAAGAACTATATGAGCCTCAGAGAATCCCGGAAGCAACTACAGTCATATGAACAGTATCTTCCTATTATAGAGGATCTGATAGATCAGGTGCGCATGAGACAGCATGACTACAACAATGAGCTTCAGGCCATCAGCATGCTGCCGATCAGTTACACTGATTATGATTCCCTCGCTGCTGCCCTTTCAAATGAGCTGGATACCTCCTGCAATGACCATGTCATCAAGAATTCGTATCTTCTGAGGATCAACATGAAACTGATCGCAGGTTTTCTGTTCAGCAAGATGAACCTTGCGCAGGAGCATAATATCAATCTGGATATAGATGTCAAAAATTCCACACTCACATCCAAGGCAGCGGAATTTGAGCTTCTGGATGTCATGAGCATTCTGGTGGACAATGCATTTGACGCAACTGAAGACGGAGGTATGATAAAAGTCATCATAGACTCTGACGGCAAGACTACCACCGTTGAAACCTTCAATGCCGGATCGCAGCTCACCGCGGAAATGCGCAAGAACTTCTTCGCAAAGGGCTACTCGACCAAGCCTCTGAAGGATGGAGCTTATTCCAGAGGTATCGGACTTTACAAGCTGAAACAGCTCACATCCAAGTACCATGGTGAAATACTGCTGGACAATCAGAAGGTGGATGGGCAGAACTGTATCCACTTTGTCGTCAGCATATAATAAATTTTATGATCCCAAATGCTTTTTTATAGTTTTCAGATAACTTATCCCATCGTTAAATCCAACATTTTTAGGTATTTCTGTTATCCGCGTTAAATTTTTTTGTTTTTCGACTCATTTCCTTAATTTTATTCTTTACTTATTATCTATAAATGGTATAATCAAAAGGATTATTTTTCCTAATAAACGGAACTTAATGAGAAATTTTTGACAGGAGATGTGAAAGTGAAAGATACTATCGAAATCAGATGGCACGGACGTGGTGGTCAGGGTGCCAAGACTGCTGCCCTGCTCCTCGCAGATGTGGCATTCAAAACAGGTAAATATGTTCAGGGATTTCCTGAGTATGGTCCAGAGAGAATGGGTGCACCTATCACTGCTTACAACAGGATCAGCAGTGAACCTATCAGAGTACATTCCAACATTTACGAGCCACAGTATGTGGTTGTAGTTGACGAATCTCTGATCGAACCTGTACATGTGACTGCAGGTCTCGCCGAGGATGGCGCCATCATTATAAATACACCTAAGACTCCGGACGAGGTCCGTCCACTGCTCAAGGGTTACAAGGGCAGGGTATACACACTTGATGCCAAGGAGATCTCCATGAAGACTCTCGGCAAGAATTTTCCTAACTCTCCTATGCTTGCAGCCATCGTTGCTGTCAGCGGAATAATGGAGGAGGGACCTTTCCTCGAAGATATGAGACAGTCATATCAGCACAAATTTGCCAAGAAACCAGAGGTTATCGAGGGCAACATGGAAGCATTAAAGCTCGCCTTCAGGGAGGTAATGAAGTAATGAGAACAGATATAAGCAAGATACATGACAATAGCAAATGGACAGAGCTCACACCTGGAAACCACGTATACGGCGGTGGCACATCCAAGGCATTTAACACAGGTGAGTGGAGGACTTCAACCCCTGTCCTAGACGAGAGTAAATGCGTACACTGTCTTCTGTGCGCACCTGTCTGTCCGGATTCATGCATTCCGGTCGTATCAGGCAAGCGTCTCGCATTTGACCTGGAGCACTGCAAGGGCTGCGGTATATGCGCATACCAGTGCAAATTCGGAGCAATCACTATGAAGGAGGGCAAATAAATGGCTATAAGAGAACGTCTTTCAGGAAATGAGGCTGTGGCACATGCTATAAAGCAGATCAATCCGGATGTTATGCCTGCATTTCCTATAACACCTTCAACTGAGATACCTCAGTTCGTTTCAACATTTATCTCCAATGGAGAGATCGATACAGAATTTATACCGGTAGAGAGTGAGCACAGTGCCATGAGTGCAGCGATCGGTGCAGAGGCTGCCGGCTGCCGTACACTCACAGCCACATCATCATGTGGTATGGCTCTCATGTGGGAGGAGCTCTACGTGGCAGCGTCCAATCGTCTTCCACTTGCCCTCGCACTTGTAAACAGAGCACTCTCCGGCCCTATCAACATCAACTGTGACCACTCAGACAGTATGGGCGCACGTGATACAGGCTGGCTTCAGATATACGCAGAGAACAACCAGGAGGCATATGACAACTTTGTTCAGGCATACAGAATATCTGAGCACAAGGATGTCAGACTTCCTATCATGATATGTCAGGATGGTTTCATCACAAGCCATGCCGTTGAAAACATCACCCTCATCGAGGATGATCTCGTAAAGAAGTTTGTAGGTGAATACACCCCTGAGCAGTATCTGTTAAATCCTGAGATGCCTATGGCTGTCGGTCCTTACGCCACATCTCCTTACTATATGGAGACTAAGATGGCTCAGAACACTGCCATGAAGAATGCAAAGCAGGTTATTCTTGACGTTGCAAAGGAATTCGAGGAGATGACAGGCCGTCACTACGGATTCTTTGAGGAGTACAGACTTGACGACGCTGACTACGCCATCGTTATGATCGGTTCTGCTGCCGGAACAACAAAGGAAGCTATAGATGAGCTGAGAAACGAAGGCAAGAAGGTCGGACTCTTGAAGATCAGGGTGTTCAGACCATTCCCTGGTGAGGAGATTGCAAAGGCTCTCGCCCACACCAAGGCTGTGGCAATCCTTGACAGATCGGAAGGATTCAGAGCAGGCGGCGGTCCTCTCTCAGCAGAGGTCAAGGAGCACCTGTATGACATTCAGGCAACCACAAAGGCTGTCAGCTACATCTACGGTCTCGGCGGACGTGACTACACTGTGGACAGCGCCAAGGGCGTATTTGCACAGCTTGAAGACATGATAGAGAACGGTGCTGAGATTCCTCAGTATCAGTACATAGGACTTAGACAGTAGGAGGTAAGATGAAATGGCATATAATTTTAAAGAAGTAATGAACAAGCCTGAGCGTCTTGCTCCAGGTCATAGAATGTGTGCAGGCTGCGGTGGTACGATCACTGTCAGAACTGTACTCCGCGCCCTTCACGAGGGCGACAAGGCGGTCATCGGTAACGCCACAGGATGTCTTGAGGTTTCAACCTTCATGTATCCTTACACAGCTTACGAGGACAGCTACATACACAACGCATTTGAGAACGCAGGCGCAACCCTCTCAGGTGTTGAGACAGCCTACAACGTTCTGAAGAAAAAAGGCAAGATAGATGACACATACAAATTCATCACATTTGGCGGTGATGGCGGAACTTATGACATCGGACTTCAGTCACTGTCAGGTGCCATGGAGCGTGGACATGACATGGTATATGTGTGCTATGACAACGGAGCATACATGAACACCGGTATCCAGCGTTCATCAGCTACTCCTATGTATGCTGACACCACAACCACACCGGTAGGCTCACAGTCAAATGGTAAGATGCAGAACAGAAAGGATCTGGCACAGGTCATGGCTGCCCACGACATCCCATATGTTGGACAATCTACTCTTCTCGGCAACATGCGTGATCTCTATGAGAAGGCTGAGAAGGCCATATATACACCTGGCGCAGCTTTCCTCAACGTCATGTCACCATGTCCTAGAGGATGGAGATACCCTACAGAGAAGATCATGGACATCTGCAAGCTGGCAGTCGAGACATGCTACTGGCCTCTGTTCGAGGTTATCGAGGGCAAATGGATCCTCTCCTACTCTCCTAAGAAGAAGCTTCCTATCGAGGACTTCCTGAGAACGCAGGGCAGGTTCAAGCACCTGTTCAAGCCTGAGAACGAGCACCTTCTCGTTCAGTATCAGCAGGAGGTTGACCGCCGTTGGGAGGATCTGCTGTATAGATGTTCTAAGAATTAAATTGTATGACGGACAAAAGAAAGCCCACCCGGGGTATATAATCGATCACGTTTGTCTTCCTTCGTTTCAGCTTGTTTCTATCTGCATGCGGCTACGCACGCGATAAGGGCGTTGCGCGCTTCGCCTTAGCAAGAAACGCTGAAACTCAGTCGACTGCACTACCAATCGTTATATATGCCCTGGGCGGGCTTTCTTTTTGTTTTTGTTTGATAATACACATCATGCGCATAGTATACAGATTATGCGTTTGATGACTCATTACAATTTAGACCATCTATAGAATCAGGGAATTGTTTATATTCATATGCTATGATTTGGTTTCTCTTGCAAGTTTGTCAATTTAGGCATAAAATTTTATCTTTTTGCTGAGAAAGTCCCGTTTTGCAATACCGAAACCTAGGTTCATTCTATCTCTTAAATGCTATAGTGACCACGAACCAACCATCTTCTATCTGTATATCTCCGGTAAATCCTGACAAATCTAATACCTTCTTTACTATGGACAGGCCAAGACCATTTCCTGTGTGGCCGGTTCTGGCTGAATTTCCTTTCTTCATCGGCTCCCACAGCTCAGATGGATCACAGCATTTCCTGAGATCTCACATTCTATATCTCTGTTCTCAAGTTCCACTCTGTATCTGTCCACAACCTGTCCAATAAGCTTGTTCAGATCTATATCCTCATTCTTGATATCGGGAGCCTTTTCAAGTCTCATATATGAAAGCATTCCTGTTATCATCTCATTTATATATGAAACATTCTCGAGTATTGAATCCGTATAGTGTCTTGATAACAAACCGATATGACTTTCATATGTCCATTATAACAATTTACTACAAATATGTGCTATAGTGATATACATACATTACATGGAGGTAGAAAACCATTTGAATTGGACCGAAGGACTTATTAACGCAATTGATTATATTGAGACTCACCTTATTGACGGTGAAGTATTGGACCAAAATACAATAGCCAGGCAGGCTTACTCTTCTCCCGACAACTTCAGGAAAGTATTTCATCTAATCACGGGATATACTATAGGGGAATATATCAGAAACCGCCGGCTTTCCCTGGCTGGAGAAGAACTCATTTCATCCAACCGCACGGTGACTGATATTGCACTTGAATACGGATATGACACACCCGAAAGCTTCACGAAGGCTTTCACACGCTTTCATGGAAACTCTCCAACTTATGTTCGAAATAACAAGTCCGGTCTCCATAATTTCACCCGGATTGTATTAAGGGTCACAGCAGATGGGGGATCTATGCTCAACTACAGAATCGTTAAGATCAACAACATGTGTATTGCCGGTTATTCCAGGGTTTTCACAAGCCTCGATACCGCGAAAAATAATGTTCTGATTCCAAAATTTACAAGAGAATGCTGCAGTCACAGCTGGGATAAACTAATGGAAATTAAATCCACTGATGAAAAACCAAATAACTGCTTATTCGGTTACAGATCAAATGATTTTATAAATATTGATAAGTTCAATAATGAAATTTCATGCTTTAATTACACATTTGGACGAATGATCACAAAACAAGAAATTTCCGGATTAAATATATCCGATTATTCGATAACAAGCATTCCTGACGGCGAATGGATCTGTTTTGACTGTTCAGATACTACTCCTGCCGGGCAGCAGTCACTTTGGTATAAAATTTACACAGAATTTCTACCGTTTTCTCATTATAACATAGTGCCTGACATAACCTTAGAGTGTAGCAATGTATCATTAAAAAAGGAACAAAATTACCTTCTCCTGCAAATCCGCCCCGACAAAGTTTAACCATTGCTGACAGGTCATAATGCAACTCCTGTGATATTGTTTTTATAGTATTTCTCACTTATATGATAATTACTAAATACAATCAAAGGAGGCCTTTTATGAAAAAGGAATTAACAATTTTGACCACATTCAGCATAGCTATTATATTAGTTGTCACCGGGTGTCAGCACTCGTCAGCATCTAAGAATGACTCTACTGTCACCCAATCGGTCACCAGCTATTCTTCATCCGAAGATACGTCAATCAAAAAAGCAACAACAAGTGAAACCTCAGTCAAAGAAATCACAACTGAGGAGCTTACTACAGAAGCGCCAACTCCAACAGGTTTACTTCCAGAGGAACGTGCCAGCATAACCATGGGAAAACTCTCTCCCGAGCACATGTATTATAACGAGGTGACAACTCTTGATCCCGCCTGTGCAGACTATATCAACGAATTATCCATTTATGATGCTGAGATAGATGACACTTTTGTTGTCCATATATCTCTTCCACCTGATTATAACGAAGCAAGCTCATATCCAATGGTTGTTATGACCGATGGAGTCTGGAGACTCAGTGATCACCCTGAACTCAGACCTCTTATGACATCTGGCCAGATACAGGACGTTATCCTTGTCAGCATAGGATATCCAAACACTTACAATTATGATGTCATCAGAAAAAGAGATCTCCAGACTAACCCTGATTCATTCCTGCATTTTATTGTAGATAACCTGATTCCTTACCTGGAAGAAATATACTCTGTAAACCCTGAAAATATGACTCTCACAGGACATTCCCTAGGTGGATACTGGGCTTACTACGCTCTGTTCCATAATGACACTATAGGAAAAAATACATTTGCAAATTATTATATTGGCAGTCCTTCCATGTGGGCAAATACTGACGGCAAATTCATGTCTACGTACGAAGAAGAATATTACAATAGAACACAGACTCTAAATGCTAATGTCTATGTAACCGTAGGTGCAGATGAGGATAAAAACTTCATATCTTCTATCGAGGATTTCTACAATGATTTACAAGAGAGAAATTATTCTGGCTTAAACCTAACCTACGAAAAAATAGAAGGCTATGACCATAACACAGTCTTTAAGCCTTCTATCAAAAATACTCTCCTTATGTTCTATAAAAAAGATTCCGAATAACTATCTGTAGAACCACCAGCATCCATATCTAGGCATGACTGCTCCAAGCTCGCGGAGTGTCTTGCCTGATATGAGATCGGTATATATGTCAGCCTGATCCTCAGGCATAGTCCAGATGAGCTGATCCATGTTGCTGAAGTTGAAAAATGCCCTCAGCTCATGTCCTGCATATTCCCTCACTATTCCGAGGACGCTTGCACATCCTGTCTCTATGGTGTAGACATTTGCATTACATGAAAATACATCATGCGATGCTCTTATATCCTCCATGTGGCGCAGCGCGTCAAATATCTTCATGGCTACAGGATCTTTATTTTCAACCTTGTCCCATGGGAAGTTTCCTCTGTGCAGATATCTGCTGTCCGCACATTTGTCCGGATCATTCTTATAAGTATAATCGTTTGTCTGTCCTATCTCATCACCGCTGTACAGAACCGGGATTCCGCTCTGTGCCAGCAGGTATCCATGAAGCATGAGATCACAGGCAATGGCCTGTTCGATCTTGTCTGCATTTGCCTCGTACTGGCCGGCCTCAAGGCCTGACAGGGATGCTGTTGTTCCACACAGACGGGCATCTCCGAGTCTAGGATCATCGTTATAGAGCTCACCTCTGGAATCACTGTTGTATCCCTTTCCTGTGAAATAGTCATTCAGGAACTTCTTGTGTGCCACCTCATCTATGCCGAACTGTGCCAGCCAGTCATAGTCAAGTCCCCAGCCAATATCATCGTGGCATCTGAGGTAATTCAGGAACACATAATCCTTTGGAAGTGCACACACCTGATCCATCTGGCGCTTTAAGAGTCCCACATTCTTCGTGGCTATCGTATTCCACGTGGATGCCATGGTTGTCACGTTGTAGAGCATATGGCACTCTGGCTTGTCAACTGTTCCAAAGTATGGAACTACCTTGGAAGGCTCCATAACGACCTCTCCGAGAAGAAGGACTCCCGGACATACTATCTCACTGATTATCCTCATCATACGGACAAGAGTGTGAACCTGTGGAAGGTTACGGCAGTTTGTGCCTATCTGCTTCCATATATACGGAACAGCGTCGAGTCTGATGACATCTATACCTCGGTTTGCCATATAGAGCATGTTGCCGACCATGTCGTTGAACACCATAGGATTTGCATAGTTCAGATCCCACTGGTATGGGTAAAATGTAGTCATGACCACCTGATTGCAGTCATTTATCCATGTGAAGTTACCAGGCGCCGTAGTTGGGAATACCTCAGGCACAGTCTCCTCATATATGTTAGGAACGAACCAATCATCATAGAAGAAATATCTGGATCTTGCAACAGGATCTCCATTTCTCGCTGCCCTTGCCCACTCATGATCCTCACTTGTATGGTTCATTACGAAATCCAGACAGCAGCTTATACCCTGTCTGTGACACTCTGCAGTGAGGTCCTCCAGATCCTCCATGGTTCCAAGCTCAGGCTTTACCTTTCTGAAATCCGCAACAGCATATCCGCCGTCATCTCTGCCCTTAGGGCTTTCCAGCAGCGGCATAAAATGAAGATAATTCACACCACATGACTTCACATATGGAAGCTTTTCTTTTACACCCTTCAGCGTTCCCGCGAATGCATTTGTGTACATCATCATACCTAACAGATCATTCTGCTTATACCAGTCCGGATTCTTGACACGGCTTCTGTCCAGCTTCTTGAGATCAGCATTTCTCTCCTGATAATAACCATACAGAGAATCGCACAGCCAGTCAAATGCCTCCATATTGTTGTTATAGAGCTCGCAGTAGAGCCACTTGAGCTCGTCATATCTCTCATCAAATCTCTTTGTATATTCTGCAGTCTTTTTCACTGTCTTTGAACCTGCCATTTATCTTCTCCTTTTCTGACTATAGTCAATTAACTTATCATTCTCATTTTATTTACATAATCTGTATCATTACCGTACACAACCTGTTTTAATCTGTTGCCGTATTTTTATCTATTACTGTCTCTCGGCAATGAGCTTCTCAACCTCGGATCTCTCCGGCATAACCTTGAGTGCTCCCTTGCGTGTTGTGATGATCGATGCAGCAGCATTTGCGAATACAAGCATCTCTGTAAGCTTATCAGTGTCAAGATCTTCAAGTCCATTATCAAGTACATAATTCAGCACGCATGCACAGAAAGTGTCCCCGGCGCCTGTGGTCTCTATAGTATTCTCCTGGATAAACGGCTTTGCCTCAGCGACTACATCCCCGTAGTATGCACGGCTTCCATCTCTTCCCATGGAGAGAAGTATCAAAGGTATATTGTATGTGTCCTGAAGTATCTTTATACCCTCGTCAAAATCCTCTCTTCCTGTGAACCACTGTATCTCATTATCTGATATCT
Organism: Coprococcus sp. AF16-22; assembly: GCF_003461545.1. Lineage (NCBI taxonomy): Bacteria > Bacillati > Bacillota > Clostridia > Lachnospirales > Lachnospiraceae > Coprococcus > Coprococcus sp. AF16-22. Next base: position 45,579 of record NZ_QTXH01000004.1, on the reverse strand, counting down.
TGAGCACATCACACTGTCTCATACCCCAGTCGATCTGATCATGGGCCTCGTCCAGAGTCTTCCACAGAGGCTCCCTGAGATTCGGGTCAAATGTGACGATGCATCCAGCCTCCTTTGCAGCAGCCACAGCCTTCTGTGTTGCAGAACGTGACACCTCGTACGTCAGTGAGAGTGATCCGAAATGGAACAGCCTGGCATCCTTTATGATACTCTCATCCACCTCATCTGCGCTTAACATAATATCCGCCCCCGGATTCCTGTAAAATGAAAAGTCTCTGTCTCCGTCCTCGTATGTATGCACAAATGCAAGTGTTGTGTGTACATCCCTGTCAAACTTCAGATTGTCAGTGTTGATCCCGGCATCAGCCACAACACCGGCAAGCATTTTTCCAAGGAAATCATCCCCTACTTTTCCAACAAATGCAGTCTTCTTGCCAAGCTTCTGCAGCATAGCGAGAACATTGCATGGTGCTCCGCCTGGATTGGCCTCCATCATCATATTGCCCTGGCCGCTGAGCCCGTTCTGTGTAAAGTCTATGAGCAGTTCTCCAAGTGCCACAACATCAAATCTCTTCATGGTACATATCCCCCTTATAATCTAAAATAAATACGTGCCTGTTTATTTAACTGTTTATCAACAACAGCAAATGTATGAAACATGTTTCACCATATATGTGTATTCTACATTTTATCATCGCCAACCGTCAAGATGATTTTTAAAGATGTGTTGTTTTTATTATAGCAGACATACAATTTTAGCATATGGCGACATCTATAATATTCTTGTATTTATGTAACACGAGGCCTTGTAGATATTCATCTCAGTTCTACGCAATAGCATGCTCCGGTTCGTTGCTCATAAAAAACATCCCCTGATCATCTGTAATCATAACCCGGGGATGTTCTCCTAATTCAACATGTATTCGCTTTAAATATATGGCTGTTTTGACATATACCGCATTGTATTTACAGTTTTGTCACATTTGCCGCCTGTGGACCCTTTTCACCGTCCACAACCTCATACTCTACTGTATCTCCCTCTTCAAGAACCTTGAAGCCCTCCATATTCAGTGCTGAGAAATGTACAAATACATCTGCTCCATCCTCATCACATATAAAGCCGTAGCCTTTCTTTGCATTAAACCATTTTACTTTTCCTGTCTTCATACTGCTTCCTCCTTAAAAACTACCTGGATTCTTATGATCTGGCTGGTCGTCACCCGCCTGATGTACAAAAAAGGGGCACAGAACGATATCGTTCTGTGCCCCTTTGCACTTACACTGACATTATATGACCTGTTGTCTCATATTGCAAGTTTATTTTTTGCGTGCTTTTATATCTTTCTTGATGTCATCAGCAACAGACACCACTGACTTTTCTATATCTGCTATATCATCCTTTACCTCTTCTGAGATCTCAGATGCCTCCTTTTTCAACTCAGCAGTCTTCTTCTCGGCTTCCTTTTTCAGCTCATCTGCCTTCTTCTCCGCCTCTTTCTTCAGCTCAGCCGCTTTCTTCTCGGCATCCTTCTTTATCTCCTCAGCCTTCTTCTGTGCCGCTGCAGCCTTTCTCTTTGCTGCGTCCACACGCTTCTTTGCAGCAGCCTTGGCCTCAGCTTCCTTCTTCTCAAGCTCAGGTGTCATATCCGTGTAATCGTACTCAAACACAACTGTTGAGAGTGGCGGAACCGTGATGTCTATACTGTAAGGAGTTCTGGCATTCTTCTTGTCCACTGCCTTGACCGGCTTGCCGTTGAGTCTGCCCTTTCCGCCAAACTGTACATCATCTGAGTTGAGTATCTCCTTGTATGTCGTGTAGCACGGAACCGGTATACTGTAATTATCTCTCTCAACCGGAGTGAAGTTACATACGAAAAGCAGCTGCTTCTTCGGAGTTGAGCCTCGTCTTACAAATGAAAGTATGCTCATGTCTGGGTGATCGCAATCTGTCCACTCAAATCCCATTGGATCTGTGTCATTCGTATACATCGCATCATTGGTATTGTAAAGCTTATTGAGCGCTTTGACATACCTCTCCATGCCCTGATTGAGCGGATTGTCTAAGACGAACCAGTCAAGGCTTCTCGCCTCACTCCACTCTCTAGGCTGTGCAAATTCCTGCCCCATAAAGAGCAGCTTCTTGCCCGGATGTCCATACATGAATCCGTACGCAGTTCTGAGATTTGCGAATTTGTCCTCCTCGCTGCCAGGCATCTTTTCTATCATTGAACGCTTAAGATGAACTACCTCGTCATGGGATATGACGAGAACATAGTTCTCAGCATACGCATACGAAAGACTGAAAGTCAGCATGTTCTGGTTGTTCTGTCTGAAATATGGATCCATCTGCATATACTCAAGGAAGTCATTCATCCATCCCATATTCCACTTGAACAGGAAACCAAGTCCGTCCATGGATGCCGGAGCAGTTACACCTGCCCACGCTGTTGACTCCTCTGCTATTAGATATGCCCCCGGATTTCTCTCATCCATGATGCTGTTTATATTCTGCATAAGTGCTATTGCCTCAAGGTTCTCGTTTCCACCATGCTCATTCGGAAGCCACTGTCCATCCTGCTTGCCATAGTCGAGATACAACATGGATGCCACAGCATCCACGCGGAGTCCGTCTATATGGAACTTCTCGACCCAGAACAGAGCATTTGCCGTGAGGAAGTTTGCCACCTCATTGCGGCCATAGTCAAATATATATGTGCCCCAGTCAGGATGCTCTCCTCTTCTTGGATCCGGATGCTCATAGAGAGGCATCCCATCAAAACGTCCAAGTCCGTGCGCATCCCTAGGAAAGTGTGCTGGCACCCAGTCGAGGATAACACTGATTCCCTTGCTGTGCATATAATCAACGAAATACATAAAATCTACTGCATCACCATACCTGCTGGTCGGTGCATAATAATTGGTAACCTGGTAGCCCCATGAGCCGTCAAATGGATACTCTGATATACCCATGAGCTCTACGTGCGTATATCCCATCTCATTGAGATAGTCTGCCACCATAGGAGCGAGCTCCCTGTATGTGTAGAAGCCTGCATCGTCATCCTCAACCTTCTTGTGCCATGAGCCGAGATGCATCTCGTATATGGACATAGGCATGCGCATTCTGTCAGTACGGCTGATCTTGCTTCTATCCTTCATCCATGATGTATCCTTCCACTTATAGCTGCTTATGTCTGCAACCACTGAGGCATTTTCCGGTCTCATCTGACACTGGTTGCCATATGGATCAGCTTTGTACAGTATCTCACCATATCTGGTCATGATCTGATACTTGTACACAGCGCCCGGCTCCACGCCCGGCAGGAACAGTTCGTATATTCCCTCATTCGCTGTGATCTGCATAGGATTTACATTACCATCCCAGAGATTGAAATCACCGACTACACTGACACGTCTTGCATGAGGAGCCCACACTGCAAAGTAGGTTCCACGTACACCGTCTATAGTCATAGGGTGTGCGCCAAGCTTCTCATATATATTGTAATGTCTGCCCTCCGCAAAAAGGTATGTGTCAAAATCCGTGATAAGCGATTCAAATGAATATGGATCTGCACTGTTTATAATGGTGCCATCCTCATATGTGGTGACAACATTGTACTTGTTGCCATCGTACTCCTTCTTATCAAAATAAATGGCGAACAGTCCTTCATTTGTCATCTGTTCCATGGTGTGTATCTTCTTACCTGTGCGCGATGTAACCTCTACCCTGATCGCCCCCGGCTTGTACACAACGATTATCTGACCTTCACCATAATCATGGATTCCCAGCAAATGCTTTGGCGCATTGATCTTGCTGGCAATGAGCTCATCATAGAGCACCCAGTTTATCCACTCCTCGATTCTTTTTCTCATAACTACCTCCCATTATGTAACCTTCTATCTGAATTTGTGTGGACGTGATTTCTTATAGCTTATAACCCTGACTATGATAGTAACCACAAGTCCAACAAATATCGTTCCAACATACACCCAAAGAACCTTCGTTCCCGTACCGGCCGGTATTATATCCGGCAGGACATCGTGTCCCGGAAAAAGCTCCGCATAGCTTTCTCCAAACACCATTCTTCTTATGCCATACATGATTCCGCTGCCGGATACCGCCATGGCTATAAAGCTGATTATTCCTATTATAACGCCTGCAGCGCCGCCCCATACAACACACTCATACAGTCTCCTTCTCCTTATGACTACAAAGCATGCCACCAGAAGCACAATGGATATGAACACACCATTGCTTGCCTTGGATTTGATGTCTGCAAGCTGTTCAAGCCTCATCACATTCTCAGTGGACAGATATACGTTGCCAAGCCTGTACTCCTGCTCGCTGTCCCCATCCAGAGCATCCAGCACGATACTGTATTCCACCCACGCATCAAATTCTGATAATTCCTCAGTCTGTCCGTTATTCATGACTGAACTTATCGTGCCGCTATTACTCGGCTTGTAGCTCTTCTCCGCAACCCTGCAAACGCTGAACGAACACATTATCGCCGTGGAGATGATCAGCAAGACCAGCGAAAGTGCCATTATCACCTGAAAAAATCTATATTTAAACATCTGTATATTTCTCTGCTTTTCCTGTATTATAATATGTATGGATCATTAAGACCCACTGCATATATGATACCATTTACCCCTTTTTATGTAAAGGAAAGTAACATGTTGTTTTACTTCATTTTTCTTAGGAAACAACATGAAAATAATCTACGAAAATGCGCATTTTTTTGTTTTTTAGTCTTGACAACGAATTGCGTTTCATCTATTATATGTGAGTATGTTTACATTGAATTGTCCGTGTCCGGTTTTAATGTAAAACCTTATTATATTTAATTAGATTTTATGGAGGTAAGAATTTTGGCTAATATCAAATCTGCAAAGAAGAGAATCAATGTTATCGAGAAGAAGACACTTAGAAACAAGATGATCAGGTCTAAGGTTAAGACAGTTATCAAGAAGGTTGAGGCTGCTATCGCTGCTGGTGATAAGGCTGCTGCTCAGCAGGCACTTGTTGTTGCTACATCAGAGATCAACAAGGCTGCTTCAAAGGGCATCTACCACAAGAACAACGCTGCTCGTAAGGTATCACGTCTTGCAGTTGCAGTTAACAAGATGGCTTAAGCATCTGGCTGATAACTACATAACTTTGACACAAGGATTTGGATATATTAAACGGCTGCATATATTTGAACCAATCATAGTTATATAAAAAATAACCACTGTTTTCACAGTGGTTATTTTTTTGCCTCAATATCTAATATCATCACCAGTCTCCTACTGCATCTCACACAGCTCCACGATCATGACCTCCATCGCCGCGTTATCCATAACCTGTCCGGTCTTGAGCTTGTAGTCCATGTCCTGACAGTTCTCCACTATGTCTTTAAGCTGTGCCATGCTGTAGTCCCTGCACTGAGCCTTGTAATTCTTCACCGCCCACACCGGGCATCCTGCGATCTTCGCCAGGCTGGCGTCCTGCGCGCCATCTGATAATGCCATCTTTACCAGAAGGAGCTTGTTGAACTGTCTCATGATACATGCGTTTATCATGATCGCCGATTCCTTATTCTCAAGAAGATCGTGATACATACTGCAAGCCTTCTTCTTCTGCTTTGCAATGATGAAGTCTATCATCTGATACACCTTGCTCTCCGCATCCTGACTGCACAGAAGATCCACATCATGCTCGCTGACCTGCTTCGTGTCTCCGGCGTAGCTTATCATCTTGTCAACCTCATTCTTGATACAGTTCATATCCATGTTAGCAGCTTCGATTATCTTGTATATCGCCGTGTCTGTGGTGGCAACACCATCGGCACGGAACAGTGACTTCACCCACGTGACCATCATCTTCTCATCAGGGGTCGCAAAATCCAGAGCCTCTCCATTCTTGTCCACAGCCTTGAACAGCTTATACCTGGTGTCCACATCCATCTCTACAAATATGGCAACTGATGTATCCTCTATCTCCACCAGCTTCTTTGCAAAATCCTCGTTGCTGCTCTTGAACAGACCACTGTTCTCCACAAGGACAACTCTTCTGTCCGCAAAAAATGGCATCTCGTTGCAGAATGCAAGAAGCTCAGATGTATCGATCCCATTTCCGGCAAATTTCATAAAATTCAGATTATCGTCCTTATCAGTCAGAGCCAACAGCAGCTTATCCCTGTACTGGTTCACGAGATACCTCTCCTCCCCATACAGAAGATATATCTTGGCAAACTCCCCCGTCTTTATATGTTGGTTTATGACCGCCATCGCGTTCTTTTTTTCTTTTTTCTTTGTTGCAGCCATTACGTTTCTCCTTCATCAAGCTTATGTCTCACAATATGATTTTCAAAATATAGTACCAGTTTCTACCATAATTACATCTTATGTGGCAAATCTGACCTGTTTTTCTATGCATTTTGATAATATCAGAGGTTATCTGACCTGTTTTTATAATCACATATTGATTATTTCTATAATGTCACTTTGGTTTTATAATCACCTACAGATTGTGAGTTTATGTACACTCACTCCAATAAACACAAATCTAATTATAACGGAGGTTCAACATGGAGACAACAGAAAGATATAAGTTAAATAAGGAACTTGCCCAGATGCTTAAGGGCGGAGTTATCATGGACGTTACAACACCTGAGCAGGCTAAGATCGCTGAGGCTGCCGGCGCTTGTGCAGTTATGGCACTTGAGAGAATCCCAGCAGATATCAGAGCTGCCGGTGGTGTATCACGTATGAGCGATCCACAGATGATCAAGGGAATCCAGAACGCTGTATCAATCCCTGTTATGGCTAAGTGCCGTATCGGACATTTTGCAGAGGCTCAGATCCTTCAGGCCATCGAGATCGACTACATCGACGAGAGCGAGGTTCTCTCACCAGCAGATGACGTATACCATATTGACAAGAGACAGTTCAAGGTTCCATTTGTATGTGGTGCCAAGGATCTCGGCGAGGCTCTCAGAAGAATCAACGAGGGTGCTTCAATGATCAGAACTAAGGGCGAGCCTGGTACAGGTGATATCGTTCAGGCCGTAAGACATATGAGAAAGATGAACAGCCAGATCGCTGAGATCGTCAGCATGAGAACAGATGAGCTGTATGAGGCAGCTAAGAAGCTTGAGGTTCCTTACGATCTCGTTCAGTACGTACATGAGAATCACCGTCTCCCAGTTGTAAACTTCGCAGCCGGCGGTGTTGCTACTCCTGCCGACGCAGCTCTCATGATGCAGCTCGGTGCTGAGGGTGTATTCGTAGGTTCAGGTATCTTCAAGTCAGGAGACCCTGCTAAGCGTGCTGCTGCCATCGTTCAGGCAACAACAAACTACAATGACGCTGATCTCGTCGCAAAGCTTTCAGAGGGACTTGGTGAAGCTATGGTTGGTATCAACGAGCAGGAGATCGCAATCCTCATGGCAGAAAGGGGTAAGTAATATGCAGGTTGGTGTATTGGCAGTACAGGGAGCTTTCGCAGAGCATGAGCATGTACTTTCCGAGCTCGGCGTATCATGCTTAGAACTTAGAAATGCCGGAGATCTGAACAAGCCTTATGACGCCCTGATCCTTCCTGGCGGTGAGAGCACAGTCCAAGGAAAGCTTCTCAGAGACAGCGACATGTTCGACACTATAAAGTCTCAGATCGAGGGTGGCATGCCGGTTCTTGCCACATGTGCAGGACTTATTCTTCTGGCACAGCACATCGAAGGTGATGACACTGTACACCTTGGCACTCTCCCTGTCACAGTAAAGAGAAATGCCTACGGAAGACAACTTGGAAGCTTCCACACAGAGGCCGAGCTTAAAGGTATCGGTGAGGTTCCTATGACTTTCATCCGTGCACCTTATGTGGCTGAGGTTTCACCTGAGGTTGATGTCCTTGCAACAGTTGATGACAAGATCGTGGCGGTTAAGTACGGCAACCAGTTTGCCCTCTCCTTCCACCCTGAGCTTGACAGCGACTACAGGATCCACAAGGCATTTGTAGACAGTATCCAGTAATATATTGACTACAGTCTAAAACATATATCAATAAAGAAAAGCCTGTGACATATACAGCAGTTATCTGCCGGTATATGTCACAGGCTTTTTCTAATCTATTTTTCCGGTATGCTCCAGGCTATCAAAGTCCGTCATACTCTCATGCTCAGGAAGCTTTGTGAGCGGTTCTTCCTTCTCCTCTATCTTCTCAAGGATCTCCTTGTATTCATTATCCTTGATGTGGTTGCCGATGATCTCCGCCACATCCGTAACTGTGACAAATGCAGAAGAATCTATGGAATTGATGATGTTCTTCAGCTCACCAATCTCAAATCTCGTGATAACACAGTAGAGCACTGTCTTGTTGCCGCTTATCATTCCCTTGCCCTGCATGATGGTAACTGTTCTTCCAAGCTTCTTGTATATCTTGTCTGCCACCTCTCTGGCATCATCAGTTATGATCATGGCTGCCTTCGCCTGCTCAAGACCGGTCTCAACCATATCAAGCACCTTTGATGTTATAAAGTATGTAAGAAGACTGTACATCGCCCTGTCCAGACCAAAGAGCATTCCCGCAATAGAATATATGATCAGATTCATGCCCAGAACAACTCTTCCAACCGGCCAGTCTTTTTTCTTGTTCAGCATGATGGCCACGGTCTCCGTTCCATCCAAGCACCCGCCGAACTTGATGATGATACCAACTCCAAGTCCAAGTATCACACCGCCGAAGCACACCGCAAGTATGGTCTCTGAGGTTGCATTTTCAAGGGGTTTGAATATCTCCACAAATACTGAGAATACAGCCATGGAATAACCGGACTTCACCATGAACATCTTACCAAGCTGTCTTGAACCTATTATAAGAAACGGAACATTAAGAACGATCGTCAGAATACTCAGGGACACTTCTGTGAGATTATTGATCATGATACCTATACCGATGACTCCTCCGTCAAGTATGGTGTTCGGCACGAGAAATTCTTCGATAGCAAATGCAGCTATAACTGCGCCAAGTGTCAGCATTACAAATTCCAGCAGTAATTTTAGTTTTTTTGTCATACTCATCTTCCTTTCCACATCATAGTCGTTTCTTCCTTCCCCTGTTCTCCTTTCAGAATTCTTATTCTCATAACTCCCTGATCATCTGTATCCGGTTACCGAAATTTCACCATCCGTTATCTCTACACATATAGCTCCATAGTCTATGGTACTCATTACATCAGCTCCACAGGCATCCAAACGCTCCAGTGTCTCCCCGTGCGGATGACCATATCGGTTATTCTCCCCCGCCGATATGATCGCAAGATCCGGGGCGACTGCTCTCAGGAACTCCCCACTCGTAGAATATCTGCTGCCGTGATGTCCGACCTTCAACACATCAGCACTCAGATCACCGCCCTCCGAGATAAGCTCCCGTTCTCCATCTTCTCCCAGGTCTCCCGTAAATAAAACACTGTACCCTCGATACTCCAGACGGATAACCGCAGAAAGATCATTTGCATCTTTTATATCAGTTTTTTCGGACGGATGCAAGAAATTTAACCACACCTTAGCTGCATCCTTGCCACAGGACATTTGAAAACCGCCGTCCATATATATGATATTTACGCCTCTTTTCTCTGCCAGCTCAAGCAGTTCACCCATATTTTCAATATCACCATACATCGGAACCACAAGATTATCTATTCTGATACCGGAGTTCGTATCGCTTAGAAGATATTGGATACCGGACACATGATCCTTATCTCCGTGTGTCACAAATGCATAATCTACATGAGCTGCACCATAAAACTTTAGAACAGGCACCATCACGTACTCACCAACCTTATTGCTACTCGACGAGCCCCCATCTATCAATATATTTACTCCCATGCCAGACCTTATAAGTATGCCGTCTCCCTGACCAACATCCATAAATACAACTCTGAACTCCCGGTCAAATGAAGCTGCTTCGTAACACACGCAGCACAAGGTCATGATCACAGCAGCGCACAGACAGACCATCCGCCTCCTCACCCTGGCGCAGTCTGCACTCTTTGCTCTTACAAGCAGGATCAGCACTCCAACCATAGCCATATAAAATACTACGATCATCATAACCGACACATGGCCTGTATTTATACTGTAAAATGGAAGCTTCATCGCCCATTTGCAAAGCTGCCTGTATATTGCAAGTATCAGCTTCACAGGAAACGCTCCTATGCCCACCGCCATCTCATTGCCCTGTAGTATCCCGGGAAAAATAAGCATAGCCGCAATCACGACGATACTCACGAATATTATCACAGAAACCAATGGCACTATGAGCAGATTCAGAAAGATCGAATACAGCGGAAACTGGTAATAATAGAATATAACAAGCGGTCCGGTGGCAAGTGTTATCGCCAGATTCATTACAAGTGTGCTGACTACCTTATTCTTAGCTGGAATAAGCTTTTTCATAAGTGCTCCAGGCACCGCCATCCCCAGCACTGCGGCAAAAGACAACTGAAATCCGGCATCAAGGATGATACCCGGATCAATCATCGCCTGTATGACTGACGCGGTTCCCGCGGATGTAAGCATATCAGGGCTTCGCCCCTTTACCTGACCGATCACAGATATCACCATCATTATCATGGCTCTTACAGTTGAACTCGCCATCCCGGTCATAACTCCGTAAAGTACGATCACAGATATAGCCATTATACCTGATGCCATATATGACCCTGTAAGCCTTCGCAGCACGCCGAATAATGTCATTCCTATTATTGCTATGTGCACACCGGATATCGCCAGAATATGAGCTATTCCATTCATCTGAAACAGCTTCTTCGTATCCCTGTCAATGCCGCTCTTATCCCCCAGTAGCATTGCCTTTATCACCGAGCCATCAGTCTCTCCAAACACACTGTCTGTGATCTCCCCGGACTTTATACGCAGCCTGAACAGAATGTCTCCTATACGGCTGTAGTCCTCTCCACACTCCAGAATGGAGATATCCTTTCCTACTATATATATTCCCTTGTGCGAATAATATTCCCGCGCATCGAATTCGCCCGGATTATCTGCAGAGTCCGGCCTTGACAGACTGCAGCTTAAGGTCAGCTTCATTCCGGTCTTCAGGCTTCCCACGTCTTCCATGTACAGCAATACCTTTGATCTTCCCCGGTATTCCACAGTTTCTTCTGAGTCGCCTCCGCCAAATGTTATCCATTCCGCATACACATATACCCGCCATTCATCGCCGGACTGCCTGATCTCGTACACCTTTCCTTCTATACCGCCCGGCTGCTGCCCATCGAGCTCTTCTGCGAGTCTCTCCTGCTTCGACATAGCACAACCATTCATATAACCGGTCAAAGAGATCATTCCAAATATCATCATACTCAGAACGCATCTGACGATCCTGTTCTTTCTATCTTTATCACCATGAGCTTTGCCACTATAAAAAAACATGGCTGTACCGGCTTTGTCCATGTAAACCGACAATACCGGTGCAGCCAATATGATCAGACCAATTATAAGCACTGAACTGTCAGCCGCCTCTTTATACGCCTCTCCAAGCGCAAAGCATACTGCTATCCAGAATAATGGTCTCTTTATATTCGTATCCTCCTGTTTTGTTCAAACTTCTGTTTATATCTCAAGCTTTGAATAATCAGCAGTAAATTTCCTGCTGAGATCGATGTTGTTCAATCTGTTATTTGTATTATCCACATTTATCTGTACACTCTTGACATCTTCAAGCTCCATGAGGGAATCCACAACAGAATACACAAGTATCTCATCGTCCACACCTGCTGTTCCATCCGCAAAGCTCTCATTAAATGTTATCGTACACACATCGTCAGCATCATCCACAGTGACACTCTTAACCACAGTTTTCTCATTGAGCGGTACAACTGTTCCATCGTAACTCATTCTCAGTCCTGCAACCATCTGTTCCTCCAGTGATTCAGGCGCTGATCTGTCCAGATCTATGGTCTTCTGAACCAGCTTCTGTCCTGTGCTGTCCGGCATATATATGTTGTACTCTTCATGTGGATTCATGAAGTTGTCCATATCTGAAAATGAATCATTTGTGAGCTCCTCACGCACGATACTGTTCTCATTTGCAATGTCAGTGTATTCATACACAACCTTCTTCACCGATTCGATCTGTGTCAGAGTTCTCACAAATGCCGCCTTGCTTAGCACCATCTCATATGTGTCAGTGGCCTCCCAGTCAACGTTGAACATAAGATTGATCGTCGCCTGACCGTCATATGTATATCTCTGGTACGTAACGCCCTGGGGAACCGGAACCTGTTTATCCGTCATTTCCCCACTGTCCATCAATGCGTTCATCACAGTGTCGATAAGATTCTCCGTCGTGACGAGCTGGTCTCGGGTGAAAACCTCCGGGAACAGATCAGTCCACGTTGAGTTTGCGTAGTACAGAGTCAGATTTTCATCTGAATTGTCTGCTGAATTTTTCTTTCTACCATTCTTGCTGTCGCTTCCACACGCCACAAGAATCACCACTGCAGCCATGACCACGGCAGTGAGCATAATTCTTTTTTTCGTCGTCATATTAATCCCTTACTCGTGAGCCTGTAATGGAACCTTTACCGTAAATGTAGTTCCTTTTCCCGGTTCACTATACACATTTATAGTTCCTTTGTGCATGATAATTATATTCTTCGTGATGGCTAGTCCCAGACCGGTTCCACCAGTGTCTCGACTTCTCGCCTTGTCTACTCTGTAGAATCTCTCAAAAATATGATTTATGCAATCCTCCGGTATTCCTACACCGGAGTCTGCTACCTTGATATAGAAGTTCCTGTGGTCTGAATTGAGCGAAACCTTTATCCAACCGCCATCAACGTTATACTTTATTCCATTCTCTATCAGATTCGAGATCGCAAGAGTAAACTTCACCTTGTCTATCTCTGCCTTTATGTCTCCAAAGCTCTCAAATGAAAGCTGTATACTTCTCTTCTCCGCCAGAGGCTTAAGTCTCTTGAGTATGAGATCCATAAATTCATTCATATCCACAGGCTCTTTATTCAGGCTGTCAGGGCCTTTGTCAGTCTTAACGAGTGTAAGCAGATCACTTATGATCTCTGCCTCCCTGTCTATCTCCTGAACTATATCCTCCATGAATTCTCTGTACATCTCCGCCGGCACATCACTCTGGGTGAGCAGCGACTCTGACAGAACCTTCATGGATGTTATCGGTGTCTTTAACTCATGTGAGACATTTGACACGAATTCCTGACGGGACTCCTCAAGAAGCTGTGCCTTGTTGAATATATCGTTTATATCCTTTGTCAGCTCCTGTGTCTCCCTGAACATACCGTCCACGCTCATCGGTTCAAGGCTGCCGCCTTTCATTCCCTCTATCTCGTTTCTGACATGGTTCACATCCCTGACTGATAACTTAGCCGCAAAATAAGCAGCTATCAATCCAAGTATCAACGATATCGCAAACAGATAAGTTGCATTTCTCTTCATATATATTGACAGGTTCTCGAGAGCATCGGTCTCAAGAGATATCAGTGCCACCGCATCTGTATAGCCCTCACTGTTGATCACTGGAACTATGCGTCTGTACACATTTTCCTCTGTCTCTGATATATACTTCTGCTGCCCCTTCATTACGCTGAACACGTTCTCATCCACCAGATATCTTCCGGTGTCTTTTCCATAGGAGTCCACCACGACCTTGTAATCAGTATCCACTATAACTATACGGGCAGAGAGAGAATAAGCCATGGTCTTTATCTCGTCCACGGCTCTCCCTATATCATCCTCCGCCTTGTGTTCATTCACTATATGGGCAATGTATTCTGCACACTCCTGTGCGTGTCTGTCAAGATTTCTCTCACTCTTCGAATTCACAGTGCCCGCCAGTATCCACAGTGCTGCATAGGCGATCACTGCCACACTGACTGCCACTATAAGCGATATGATCGTTCTCTGCCCCACTCTGATACTGACTCTGGATCTCTCCTGGGCGGTATTCTTCTCTTCAATTTTTTCTGTTTCAACTGTTGCACGTTTCTTTTTTTTCATATCAGCCCTTGAAGAAATATCCTACTCCCCATTTTGTATGAATGTATACCGGCTCACCCGGATTAGCTTCTATCTTCTCACGAAGTCTTCTAACATGCACATCAACTGTTCTCGCATCTCCCGGGTAGGAATCTCCCCAGATCGTATTCAGGAGTTCATTTCTTGAATATACCTTGTTTGGATGCGCCATGAGCAGCTCAAGAAGGTCAAACTCCTTGGCTGTCAGATTAAGCTCCTTACCACCGACAAATACACGTCTGCTGTCAAGCTCAACCTTCATTCCGTTGATCTCCATTACATTTGACGGTTTTGCAGGTGCCTGCTTGCGGTTGCTTCTTCTAAGTATAGCCTTGATCCTGGCCTTCACCTCAAGAATATTAAATGGCTTTGTTATATAGTCATCTGCACCATACTCGAGTCCCATGATCTTATCCATGTCCTCACCCTTTGCAGTGAGCATGATAATAGGAACATTGGAAAACTCTCTGACCATCTGGCAAACCTCTATTCCTGTGTATACAGGTATCATTATATCCAGCAGAACTATATCGTAATCATTTGCCTTTATCTTCTCTATAGCTTCACCGCCATCGTAGGCTGTATCCACTTCCATATCGTCCTGTTCCAGGCTGAACTTCAGCCCCTTAACGATCAACTTCTCATCATCCACAACAAGAACTTTCTTCATCTTAACATCCTTTCTACCCCGAGACTCATTCTATTCTGTCGATATATATGTCTCCAGTTTCTCATATATACTGTCTCCTATGCCGCTGACATTCTTAAGGTCTTCTTTGCAGGCAAATGCTCCATTCTTCCGTCTGTACTCAACAATCTGCGAGGCCTTCGTCTCGCCTATTCCCGGTAACGTCATAAGTTCCGCAACATCTGCACTGTTGATGTTGACCAGTTTCTGTTCCGACGCATCTGTCCCGGCTTCGCTCTCATCCGGAAGCTGTTCACCTCCGACAGGAAAGTACAGCTTCTGACCATCCTCAAGCACATCTGCAAGATTCACCGCAACGGTATCTGCGTCATCGGAGAATCCTCCCGCCGCCTCAAGGCCATCATTCGCCCTGGATCCGGCTTCGAGCTCATATACGCCCTCATTCTTCACTGCTCCGCATACAAAAACTGTTATGTATTCTGGAGTTTCTGAATGTATCGTTAGACTCTCGTCTGCTCCGTCTTCTTCCGCGCCTTGCTGCGAAGCTTTCTCCGTAACATTCTCTTCTGAATTACCGGATATAGTTACCTGTTCTTCTCCACAGCCGGAACACAATAATGTCATTGTCAGCACGCATAAATATGCTAAATTTTTAATTATTTTCTTCATCGTGCGACACCTCCTGTGTCAGCACAGAATTACACAGGTTTATTGTATCTAAACACCTCTGAATTTACAACAATATATTTCTATTTTATTTCATTTTTGTTACTTTTTTCACAAAAGAGCCCTTTTATCCCTTATTCATTGATACTTTTTACAATACATAAAAATGTAACATTTTTATAAACTCCCCGATTCAGATCAGACATAAAAAAACAGCATATACGCCCGGTGCTCTTCCATCCTTACAGATGGCTGTCCACCATGGTCATATATACTGTTTTATAATTTACTATTTTATTATTTGAAGCTTTGTTATATTCTGCCCCGCATCCTAGAATAAAGGCTCCTTGAGGATAGCAGTTCCGATACCCTTCTGGGTGAAGAATTCAAGAAGCAGGCAGTGCTGGAGACGGCCATCAAGTATATGCACTCTTGAAACTCCATTTTCCATGGCTGTGATACAGTTGTTAAGCTTTGGAAGCATACCACCGCCGACAACGCCCTTCTCTATGATGTCCTTTGCCTCGTGTATATCCATCTCTGAGATAAGTGTTGACTTGTCTGTTGGATCAATAAATACTCCCTCGATATCTGTGAGGAATACAAGCTTCTCAGCCTCAAGAGCTGTTGCTACTGCACAAGCAGCATCGTCCGCATTGATGTTGTAATCCTCGTAGTTCTCATCCACTCCTATAGGTGCGATAACCGGGATGAAATCATCCTCGATAAGTGATGTAAGGATGGATGTGTCAACATTTGTTATCTCTCCCACATAACCTATATCCTTGCCACCAGGGAACTTCTTCTTGACTGTGAACATTCCGCCGTCCTTGCCGCTGATTCCGACTGCCTTAAGTCCGATCTTCTGCATGAGACTTACAAGACTCTTGTTGACCTTGCCGAGAACCATCTCTGCGATCTCCATCGTCTCTGCATCTGTAACACGGAGACCGTTGATAAATTCTGCCTCCTTGCCGACCTTCTCTACCCATTTGCTGATCTCCTTGCCGCCACCGTGTACGATGACCGGCTTCATGCCGACAAGCTTCAGCATGGCAACGTCCTTGATAACGTTGTACTTGAGATTCTCGTCAAGCATAGCGCTTCCGCCGTACTTTACAACCACTGTCTTGCCCTGGAATTTCTTGATATATGGCATAGCCTCTATCAGTGTCTGTGCCTTCTCAATTACCTGATCTACTGTGTAATCACCTATAACCATTTTTCTGTCCTTCTTTCTTCTATATTTATATATCTTCGTTTTATCTACCTTAGGTTTATCTGTCTTTTGCCTTCAACTTTATCTTCCAGCCTGATCAATGTCAACGATTAACGCATCGTCTCAATTTAGTCTTATTTGATTTATTGACTACAATCTATTTTTAAATTTACGCAATATGTTTTATCTTATAACCTGCTTCCATTTTTATATGGCTTATCTCACTGGATTTTACTTTCTATAATCCGCATTTATCTTGATATAGTCATATGTGAGATCGCAGCCCCACGCTGTGGCCATCTCATCCCCCATATTCATATGCGCCTTGAGCTTTATCTGCTTCTCTGAGAGTATGTGGCTTGCTTCCTTCTCATCGTAATCAGTTGTCACTCCATGCTTTACGATCTCAAGATGTCCTGCCACACTGGCTATCTCTATATCCACCCTGTACGGATCAAACTTCACGCCGCTCTGTCCCATGGCGCACACTATTCTGCCCCAGTTGGCATCAGCTCCGTACATGGCACACTTTACAAGATTGGAGGCCACTATCGCCTTTGCCAGATGTCTTGCAGTATCCTTATCCGGCATGCCCGACACATCCACCTGAAACATCTTGGTAGCGCCCTCGCCGTCCGAGGCTATCGCTCTGACAAATGCGCGGTTGATATATCTTATTGCCTCGACAAATGCAGGAAAGTCGTCATCGGTCTCCAGCAGTTCCTCGTTGCCCGCCATGCCATTTGCAAATATCATGACAGTGTCGTTGGTGGACATATCTCCGTCCACTGACACCATGTTGTATGTATCGACCACATCAGCCTTAAGCACCTTGCCCAGCAACTCTGAACTGATATTCAGGTCTGTCGTGATAAAGCTGAGTACGGTTCCCAGGTTAGGATTGATCATTCCTGATCCCTTACACATACCTCCGATGGTAACATGCTGCCCCTTGATCTCTAAAGTTACGGCTATCTCCTTCTTATAGATATCAGTCGTCTTGATCGCCTCCGCGGCATCCACTCCGGCATCTATAGAATATGAAAGCTCCGACACCAGCATATCTATACCGCTCTGTATGACATCCATCGGAAGTCTCATTCCTATGACTCCTGTAGAAGCCACCGCAACCGTGCTTGGATCTATGCCAAGGCTCTTACCTACATGAGCCGCCATGGCCTCCGCATCATGGATTCCCTGCTCTCCGGTACAGGTATTTGCCACACCGCTGTTTACCACCAGCGCCTGACACATTCCCACATTCTGGCAAAGCCGCCTGTCGTATATGACCGGAGCCGCCTGAACCATGTTCTGTGTAAATGCTCCTGCCACATGAGCCGGAACATCGCTCACCAAAAGTGCCATATCTTTTTTCAGTTTATTTCTTCTTATTCCAACGTGAAGTCCCGCTGCACGAAATCCAGCAGGAGCTGTCACGCCTCCCGGAATTATCTTCATCCTACCACCTTATTTCCAAATTTATGGGAAAACAGGAGCCATGCGGAGACCCTCTGCCTCGTCAAATCCAAACATGATGTTCATGTTCTGAACCGCCTGACCTGCAGCACCCTTTACAAGATTGTCAAGTGCGCCCATGGCGATGACTCTGTTTGTTCTCTCATCTATCTTAAAGTTGACATCCACATAGTTGCTGCCCTCAACCCATCTTGTCTCAGGACATACATCCTTGTCGAGGACTCTGATAAATCTCTCATTTGCATAGTACTTATCGTATGCGGTTCTCACTGTATCGTAATCGACCTTCTCCTTGAGGTTGGCATATGCTGTCACAAGTATTCCTCTGTTCATAGGAACAAGGTGTGGAGTGAAGTTGATAACTATCGGACTGCCATTCGCATATCCAAGCTGCTCCTCTATCTCAGGGGTATGTCTGTGTGTCGTAACTCCATAAGCCTTTATGCTCTCATTGACCTCACAGTAAAGATTTGCGATCTTCGCGCCTCTTCCTGCACCTGATGTTCCGGACTTGGCGTCAACGATGATGGAGTTGGCATCAACCAGACCTTCCTTAACCAGTGGGTAGAGTGAAAGGATGGAACATGTTGTGTAGCATCCAGGGTTTGCAAGAAGTCTGCACTTCTTTATATCCTCCCTGTTTATCTCACAGAGACCATACACAGCCTCGTCAATAAACTGTGGGCTCTTGTGCTCTATCTTGTACCACTTCTCATAAGTAGCAACATCCTTTATTCTGAAATCTGCACTGAGATCTATGATCTTCACCTTTGACAGAATCTCCTCATTCACCAGTGATCCGCACAGTCCCTGTGGTGTAGCTGTAAATATGACGTCTACTTTTGATGCAAGCTCCTCCATGTTGTCGTCCATACACTTTGCGTCCACGATCTGGAACATATTGCCGTATACCTGATAATATTTCTGATCGATAAAGCTTCTTGAACCGTACCATACGATCTCCGCTTCCTTATGTCCAAGAAGGATTCTTACTATCTCCTGTCCTGCGTATCCTGTCGATCCGATAATTCCTACCTTAATCATAACTGCCTCCATATATATGTAAAAATTTATATTTCCATTCCCACGGATTTGTCTTAAGGCATATCCTGTTTGATTGTATACCCACTTAGTCAGCCTAGTCAACATTCATCTAATCAGACGATATGTTATCCCTCCTACAAAAAACTTTTTATAATTATACATTTTGATTGCATATTATGCAATGGTTTTTTTGAATATTTGCATAATCGTTAAAAATATACGGTTCATCAACGTTTTTGCCGCCATTTAGCTATGTATCCATGTATAAATCACATGCATATTATACGCTGATTAAATGGATATTTTGAAAAATTGCTTGCATAATATACATTTGCGTTGTATAGTTCATGTAGGCGAAAAATGGAATATATTATAAAGTAATTTTTCAAAACACTATATTTATAGGAGGATTTATTAAAATGGCTAAAGAAAAAGTTGTACTGGCTTATTCAGGCGGTCTTGATACCACTGCCATCATCCCATGGTTAAAGGAGACATACGGATACGATGTTATCTGTGCATGTATAGATGTAGGTCAGGAGAGCGAGCTTGAGGGACTTGACGAGAGAGCAAAGTATTCAGGAGCTGAGAAGCTTTACATCATCGATGTTGTAGATGAGCTCTGCGATGAGTACATCATGCCAACAGTTCAGGCTGACGCTGTATATGAGAACAAGTATCTTCTCGGTACTTCATTTGCAAGACCTATCATTGCAAAGAAGCTTGTTGAGGTTGCACGTAAGGAAGGCGCTGTTGCCATCTGCCACGGAGCTACAGGCAAGGGTAACGACCAGCTTCGTTTTGAGCTTTCTATCAAAGCTCTTGCACCGGACATCAAGGTTATCGCTACATGGAGACAGCCTGAGTGGACTATGCAGTCACGTGAGGATGAGATCGCATTCTGTAAGGCACACGGCATCGATCTTCCATTTGATGCAAAGCATTCTTACAGCCGTGACCGTAACATCTGGCACATCAGCCATGAGGGCCTTGAGCTTGAGAATCCTGCAAATGAGCCAAACTACGATGACCTTCTGGTTCTCTCAGTTACACCTGAGAAGGCACCTGATGAGCCTGAGTACATTGACCTTGACTTCGAGAAGGGCTACCCTGTAGCACTCAACGGCAAGAAGATGAAGACTTCTGATATCATCCGTGAGCTGAACAAGCTCGGCGGAAAGCACGGTATCGGTATCATTGATATCGTTGAGAACCGTGTTGTCGGCATGAAGTCACGTGGTGTATACGAGACACCTGGTGGAACTATCCTCACAGAGGCTCATAAGCAGCTTGAGGAGCTCACACTTGACCGTGATACTATGGAGTACAAGAAGCTTGTTGGAACAAAGTTCGCAGCACTTGTATATGAAGGAAAGTGGTTCTGCACTCTCCGCGAGAGCCTTTCAGCATTTGTTGCCAAGACTGAGGAGCGTGTAACTGGTCATGTAAAGATGAAGCTCTACAAGGGTAACATCATCAAGGCTGGTACTACATCAGATTATACTCTGTACTCAGAGAGCCTTGCTTCATTCACAACTGGCGACCTCTACGATCACAAGGATGCTTCAGGTTTCATCAACCTGTTCGGTCTTTCAATGAAGGTTCGTGCTATGATGGATCAGAAGCGTGAGGAGAAGGACAACGCTAACAATAAGTAATTTATTATAGTGTAGACATGAAACATCCCCCATCATACTCGTTATGAATATGATGGAGGATGTTTTTTTCTTGACAAAACAAAAAGACTGAAATAGAATATATCAAAAGAAATGGGTTTTCACCGTACAGTTTTACGACTCAAGCGGGCTGCTCGTTTCTTTTTTTATTGTGGTAATATCATGCAGGTACTTATTACCATCCTCTGAATGTTTTATAAGAAGAATAGCTGTGAATATATTATATCTATCTAAATTGCCCGTTTTATCATCATACACAGGCAGTCCAAACCTTATATCATATCTATACCAACCATATTTAGCATCTTTATTATGCTTTTGCTCTTTATTCTCTTCCCAACGTGGATTTTTGGCTATTTTTATTAGCTCTGGAATTCCCTGTGATGCTGATGCCTTTGCCTTTTTTCTTGCACCTTTTAATGCAATTCTGCTTTTCGAACCTGCATATTCAGACGGAAATTCTTTTCCAATATAAACAACATCATTTGTTTCTGTAATTTCATAACAATCCGATATATAGCCTTTTAAGTATTTTTCTATCTGCTGCCAATCATCTTTTGATAAGCCTTTAAATTTTTTGTCATTAATAATTACTATTTGATTATTATTTTCGTCCGTTATTATACTAACATTCCTGTTTTTTATCATTCAGTAACTCCTTTATTATTTTATATTTGCCAAAAATCATTATGGAAATTAAACTATAGAAATTTCAGATCACTTATTTCTACTAAAAAAGAACTAAAATCTTATTTGAGAACAATGAGTAAAACTCCATCATTGTCAAGAACTCTCTCACTATGTATCTGCATTATATCAATGCTAGCGAAGATGTAAACCCACTTATAACGAATTTACACTTTCTTAATGAATTTATACACATCGTATATCTCGACGATATTTGAATGTATATCTATAAAAAAAGATCCGGAGCCGAAGCTCCAGATCTCCCTAAATACATATCATTTACAATATCGCTGCACCAACGTACATTATTTTAAATTACAGTCTATATATTCCATATATGACTTTTTTCCAACTTCTGATTCATTTTCCACATACCACTCTGCGCATTCTTTCAATCCATCTTCCAATGATATTGTCTCCGGGTATATTTTGTTCTGCTGCTGCACATCGAGATAATATTCATAGTTATAAAAACTGAAATAATTTCTCTGTTCTATATCCTCACTGACATTTACAAACGCAGGGATCTTATCAAAGCAGGCGTAACACATCGTCACCCAGTCTTTTATAGTGACCGGCTCCACATTTCCCACATTCATGATATGAGTCTCCGGCTTTTCCTCTATTACTCTCTCCATCAGGATACAGAGATCCTTCACATGGAAGAACTGCAGCTTCATTCCACCATCTCCGGGCAGATAAAATGGTCTGTCCGCCCTGGCGCAGTCAAATACAAAAGCCTCCCTGTATACATTGTTCATAGGTCCATAAATATATGGTGGTCTGAGTATGTAAGCATCACTCACTCTGTCAAGTAATGCATCCTCCGCAGCAATCTTATCCTTACCATATGACCCCCAGTATCTGTTGAGTGCCCGTTCTGAATCTTCACGGAATGGCTGGTCTCCATGCTCTGGATACACTGCACTTGAGCTGATCATGATATACTGACCAAATGAACCAAGGCTGTCACATAAGTCTGTGATATCTTCCGCATTATATGCGGTTATGTCCGCCACAACATCAAAATAGATGTCTTTGAGTTTGTCTCCCAGGTCATGCCTGTCCGCTTCTATAAGCTTCGCACCTGGAACCTGCGGTCTTGAATTTCTGTTGACCACATACACCTCATATCCTTTGTCCACAAAATAATGCGCCGCATACCGGCTTACAAATACTGTACCACCCGTTATTAGTATTTTCTTCATGGAGAGCCTCCTTTAAATTGGGATTTTTTATCTACTCACCAAGTTCCAGCACCACGCTCTCATTTCCAGCTAATTTCACTGAACTGAGGTCTGACACACCTGTCTCACCAGAACTTGAATAAAGTACATTTGTAACTGTTATGTCTCCGCAATCAGCAAGTGATACCGTCTGATCGCCCTCTGCAAAGTTGTGCACTACCAACAGTTTCTGTCCATCCGCCTCACGGAAGTACGCTGTCACACTGTCACTTGTGAGCGCTGCCGCTCTATAGTTTCCTTTCATAAGGGCTGGATTGTCTTTTCTAAGCGCTATCAGTGTCTTGTAATATGAATACATTGAATCCGGATCTTTCATCTGTTGGTCAAGTCCCTTTGTCTCTGCATTCTGATCGTCCTTTTCCCATGACGTGTTGTATGTACTGTCATCTCCCCACAGGAATGGTGTCCTTATCATCTCATCCGGCTTGCTGCCGTACATTCCAAGTTCCTCGCCATAGTAAATATATGGATTGCCTGGAAGCGTCATATATACCGCCGCAATCTGTCTCGCCTTATCCAGGCTGTTCACCGACGATGCTATCCTGTCCTGATCGTGATTTGCTCCAAATATTCCATTCAGGTAGTTGGCATCCACGCCGTCATATTTATTCTGTATATTCTCTATCGCCACGGAAAGAGAATCGCCAAAGCCTGGCACCGCCATGCCTTTCTGTACGCAGTTCAGTATCTTCTGCTGAATCGCAAAATCAAACTTCGTGTCAAATGGCTGGACATAATTTTCCAGCACCTTGTCATCCTGCCATACCTCACCCACCAGATATACATCAGGATTTATGCTCTCGCAGTAACCGGCAAATTCGTTCCACCAGGTGATATTTGCCGCTTCAGAATCTTCCTGCTGCTTGAACTCGTGTGCCCCATAGATATGAACTGCGGCGTCCATACGGAAACCGTCAAGACCAAGCTCCAGAAAATGACCGGCGGCATCCTTTGCAGCCTGTCTCACCTCCGGATTGTTGTAGTTCAGATCCGGCATATCCGCGCCGAACACACCATAATAATAGAAGTCTCCTTCCTGGTGCCACACCATATCTCCCCAGCTTGATTTGTCGAGAAGATGATTGCAGTCTTTCTTGTCGGTCTTGTACACCCACCTGTAATAATCTCTGTACTCGCTGTTCTCATCGGACTTTGCCGCCTGAAACCACGGATGATTGATACTAGTGTGATTGATGACCAGATCCATGATTACTTTCATGTCTCTGCTGTGTGCTTCGTCAAGCAATCTCTTAAGATCATCCTCTGTTCCGTAATCGGGATTCACCGCCATGTAATCCGTCACGGAATATCCGTGATAGGTATCGGATACAGTGATCGGCATGAGCCATATCCCATCGATCCCGAGCTCCTTCAGATAGTCAAGTTGCTCCGTGACGCCATTCAGATCGCCTATACCATCACCGTCTGAATCGGCAAATGATCTGACAAATATCTCGTAATACACACCGCGATTACCCTCTTCGTCGGTCTTCTTACGAGGCTCTGCCGTAAATTCTGCCACATCGTATGCATCACTGGAATATGTTCCCTCTGCATAAGGCTCGTCATTATCCTTTTTAGACTCCTGTCCATTTTCTTCTTCGGCTCCGGCATCTGTCTGATCGTTTGTCTGACCATCCGCCAAAGTCTCTGCTTCTGACGACGCAGCACCGTCCGCTCCGTCATCTGTTTTGCCGCACCCTGTACCGAGTCCAAGTGTAAGGGCCAGCATAACCACTGCAAGTCTCTTCTGCAGTCTGAGTAAGTTGTTCTGTTTCAGCACTTTCTTTTTAAGCACTTTCTCGTTCCTCCTATACTCCCTCCAAAGAACATTATAACAGACCATGCCTCATAACTTCCAGTGTATTTTCTAAGCCATAGCCCTGCCGGCGGTCTTGTACCTGTCAACGATCACTCCAACAAGTATGAACAGTACGGCGAATAGCATCTGCACCCCCATGCTTACAAATATGCCTGACACCGAACTGCCGGATGCGAAATTGTCGATGGCATCCGTTGCATTTGCGTACCAGTATGCCGGAAGGAAATGTGCTATCGCCATCACAGTGTCACTTAAGAACTCTCTCGGCACAAATATCCCGCAGAGGAATGCCATTCCAAGTGATATGACATTTGCACACATGGAAAGAATCTGTTCACTCTGTGTAAGCTTGCTAACTAGAAATGCCAGCGAGAGTGCTACACAGGCATACACCAGCATATTGAGTATGAACATTCCGCCCCTTGCTGAGACTATATCATATTTTATAAGTATTCTGGAAAGTACTATAAATACTACAGACAATACGCATCCAGTAGACATCATCCCCAGGACAAGTTCCCTGTTCAGCCTGAAAAATTTGTATGATGAGCACTCTATTCTCGCTCTAAGCTTTTTCCTGTTATATACCTGCAAAACAGGCGCTACCCCAATTATCATAACGCATATCATGACCCACCCCAGATAGTTGTAAAAATTATATAACATGGAATGTCCTGAGGTCTTTCCTTCGGCCATATCGACTTCAGCCTTCTGCTCAAGTGCCATCCTCGCTCTCTTATCGGCATCGTTCACATCATCTCCGGCCCTCTTGTACAGAGACACCATATTCATGTAGCTGTCAAGCTTTGTCTCAAACAGCATGGACGCCTGACTTCCGGGGATAGTCGTTATCTCAAGCATACCATCCGCAGTATCATTTGCCCATGCATCGCCAAAGCCATCTGGTATCCTGATCACACAATCCACCTCCCTGTTGTAGAGAGCATCCTGAATACCTCGTTTGTCCATATCAACGCCATCTACAAACTGCTGCGTATCACTCAGGTAAGCCATCAATTTTCTGCTCATCTCACTGCCATCCTCATCGCTCACCGCATATTTGATCGTTTTATCCTTATAATAGTTCTGTGGATCTGTGTTTCCCACATTGATGAACACAATCATGACTCCACACAGGATTCCCACATACATGATCATCTGCCCAATATATTTTCTCAAAACCTTGAAAAAAGATTTAAACACTTGCATATCTGTTCCTCCTTACCATGAGAATCCCAACTGCTATGAGCACCACAGCCTCAATAGTCATTATGACGATATTCTCAGTGAAAACCTGGTGGTCACTGTAAACATTCAGCGCATAAAATGAATCCGATATCAGAGCCGCGGGATTGAGTTTATTTATAATCGGCACGTGCTGCTGTATCTCATACTTTACTCCGTTTATACACAGGTCTGAAAGGATGGACATCACCATGGATATTCCGATCACAATACCTATCTTGGTCCCCTCAGCAAGCTTTGATATAGCCCCAACTATGACTCCTATTGCCAGACCGATAAAGCAGCCCACAAACAGAGTAAGCAGGATCTCCCATACTCTGTCGCCAAAATCCACTCCTATGCAGGACATGTATATAAAGCTTATGACCTCGACCACAAAATGTATAATCAGCAGTGCAGCAAACTCTGCCAAAACAAAGGTCATTTTTCTCTGTGGGGACACATTTTTTCTCTTTCCCGTAGCGCTCACATTTGCCTGAAGATTGCCCATCATCTCTATAGATGAAAGTGATGCAAACAGACAGCTCATGGCAAATATGGCATAGAAATAATTGTTATACACATTCTGGCTGCCCTCAGTGCTGGCCTTCTCTGTATAATATGATCTCTGTTCTGAGAGTTTTTCCACAAGGTCCGACATATCATCCACGCCGGAAGTCCCAGACATATACTGTTGGAGTCCGATGCCATCCTTATATATATCCATAAGTGCATGCTCGTACTGCTTGTACTCAGAAAGCACTGTCTCAAGTATGCTTGCATTGACAGAACTCTCCGCAACCGTGAGCTTCACATCATCCGTATATATGATGCCCTCGACCTCTTCATCAGCCAGTGACATCTCCGCATCGCTTTCGCTCATCCTCGTAACCGACAGAAGGGCGTCATCGCCATCCGACAGCGCATCCAGCATATAATTAAGTCCATTTGCCGATTCATCCTCAGTGACCACCGCCACCTTGATATTCCTGAACATCTCATCCTGTTCATATATGTTGCCAAATGCCATGTACATAAATGTGGCAAGCAGTATCGGAAATACCAGTGTCCAGAAAAGAGACACCTTGGCACGCATCAATATCTTTATCGTATATAGAAAATCCCGTATAAACATATTTCTCTCCTTTTAATCCCGGTTCATCTGAAATATACAAATATCAATTCTTTCAACAACTCCATAATCCAACTTACATTCAAATCAGTCTCTGAGCTCCTTGCCTGTGATCTCAAGGAATACATCATTAAGCGTTGGGAGCTCCGTGACAACCCTGCCAAATGATATATCGTGCTCCTTGAAAAATTCCATGAGCCTCACCAGATTGTGTCTTCCGCCGGAATATCTAAGTGTAAGCATGCTTCCGTTATATTCGTTCTCATACACATGTGGCTGACTGCGAAGCTCCGACATCTGTTCGCCTGTAAGTCCAAACACTTCAACCTTTATGGTTTCTGTATTCTTGATCATCTTCTTAAGCTCATCCTTCGTTCCGACTGCAACAGATTTACCTTTGTCCATTATGACTATCCTGTCGCAGATCTGCTCTACCTCCTCCATATAATGAGAAGTGTACACGATGGTCGCGCCTTCCTCTTTCAGTCGTTTGATTCCCTCAAGTATTCTGTTGCGGCTCTGCGGATCAACTGCCACTGTCGGCTCATCGAAAAATATAAGTTTTGGCTTATGCGCTATTCCGCAGGCAATATTCAGTCTTCGCAGCAGTCCACCCGAGAGCTTCTTTGGAAGGAATTTCCTGTAATCCGCAATATCCACGAAATCCATTGTCTCCTCAACACATTTGCGTCTCTTCTCTTTGTCCTTTATATAAAGGCCGCAGAAGTAATCAATATTCTCATATACAGTCAGTTCATCGAACACCGCCACATCCTGCATTACAACTCCTATCTCTCTCTTGATATCGTAGCTGTCGGGCTTCATCTCTTTGCCAAATACCTTTATATCGCCCTTGTCAAATGTGAGCAGGGACAGTATACAATTTATAGTTGTCGTTTTTCCAGATCCATTTGGGCCAAGAAGCCCCAGTATCTCCCCTTCCTTCACCGTAAGACTGAAATGATCCAGCGCCAGTAGATCTTTATATCGCTTTACCAGATTGGTAACCTCTATTGCATTTTCTGAATTACTCATATATATCCTCCTGTTTTGATATCCTGTTTTTTGACCCTCATTATCTTATGAGTGTCGTTCATAACATGATAGTCTGCACGCATCAGCATGCTACATTCTTTATTACATGCTCTCATTATATACACCCTTGATCTGTTTTCACAGTGAACAACGTCATCTTCACAATGTGACATTTGTCATGTTTCTTTTTCCCTCATATTTATTTATAATAATTATTACACTAGGCTGCACACACTGCCTGGCACGGCTATTCAGACAGCACGATATATACTACAGTATTTTCTACATTATGGAGAATAATTATGAAACACCTCATCAACAAAGGACTCCTGCTGGTCTCAGCATTTGTCATGATATATGCGCATAATACTGCCACGGACACCCGGCTCATCATCGCACTGCTCCTGTCGCTCATTGCCGGTGCGGTCTATCCGGCACTTGCCGGGATCTCCGCAGTGGACAGAGCCACCACGAAGGGCGCCGAGAACCACAGCAGAATATATCCATACATATGCGAGGCACTGGTATGCGCGTATCTTGTATCCACATTCTGGCTGCACCCAGTTTATATGTTCGTGTCCATAGTCAGCTACGACATGTACAGATACAGACAACGGCTGTCACCAGTCATACTTGTCCTGTTATCCATATACATGTGCGTCAACTATCCTCTGATGTCAGTTCTCCCGCAGATATGCCTCATCGCATTCTCATTTGCTATGAGCGTGTACTGCTGCCGGATAAATCTGCTGAGGGCGGAGCTTCTTGCCATGAGGGACAATACTGCAGAACACGACATGCTGGTTGCACAGAACACACGCCAGTTGCTGGAAAATCAGGACAACATGGTGCTCACCGCCACCCTGTCAGAGCGAAACAGGATTGCCCGGGAGATTCATGACAATGTCGGTCATATGCTCACCAGATCCATACTTCAGACCGGTGCCATCAAAGTTATCAACAAAGACGAACGTCTTGAGAAGCCCCTGGCACAGCTGCAATCTACGCTGGATACCGCCATGGACAGCATGAGAAAAAGTGTCCACGATCTACACGATGAATCCATAGACCTGCGCACTGCCCTAGATGATGTGATCAACAACGTCAGCGACATGGACATCTACATGGATTACGACATGTCAGATAAGCTTCCAAGAGAGATCAAATACTCATTCATCAACATAGTAAAGGAAGCCATTAACAATACGCTGAAGCACAGCAACAGCGACCATATGGATATCCGCGTGCGGGAACACCCGGCATTTTATCAACTGTATATAACAGACAATGGACAGAACATCCGCTCCGGTCTATCCCCGGCACAAGGAAGCGCTTCTGGCGGGATGGGCTTAAATGGTATCCAGGAAAGAGTAAACAAACTTGGAGGCACAATGAAGATATCAACCGACGACGGATTTTCCATATTGATCAATATCATGAAAAGAGATTTTACAGACTGAATTCCAAACAGATATGCAAAATATCCTGATTATAAATAGGAGGAAACCGACAAATGAATGTAGTTATAATAGATGACGACCAACTGGTGGCACTGTCACTTCAGACCATACTCGAAGCCTGCGACGACATACAGGTATCCGCCACAGGAGGCAGTGGAGCTGATGCGATCAGACTGTACGAAGAATATCAACCGGATGTTCTACTCATGGACATCCGCATGGAGAACATAAATGGCCTTGAGGCTTCTGAGACTATCATGGCATCTCACCCGGATTCCCGCATTCTTCTCCTGACAACATTTTCAGACGACGAATATATAATCAAAGCACTGAGTATCGGGGCAAAGGGATATATACTGAAGCAGAATTTTGAGAGCATCGCACCGGCAGTAAAAGCAGTATACAATGGACAGACTGTATTCGGGGATGAGATAGTTGGAAAACTCCCTGATCTTATTGGACATATGGACACTACCTCATCAGATGTCCAGCCATCGCCATTTGCCGGAATGGAATACGAACTCAGTTCCAAGGAAATGAATATTATCAGACTTGTTGCAGATGGTCTGAATAACAAAGAAATCGCATCAAGCCTGTATCTGAGCGAGGGTACAGTGAGAAACTATATCAGTTCCATCCTTGACAAGCTGCAGCTGAGAGACCGCACACAGCTGGCGTGCTTCTACTACAAAAAGCTAACCAATTGAGCAGCAGTCAATACAACAATAAAAAAGCAAGCCGCATGCCATCCTGAAATGACATGCGGCTTGCTTTTTCTGTCTTACTGGGTCGTACCTGGGTGAAAGGTACTCATATACACTACTACTGAAGTGAGGCATCCACACTTACATATTCTGTTGAAATATATCCGATCGAGCCATCGTATAACTGAACTCCTATCCAGCTCTCATCCTGTGATACAACGTCGAACATCTCTCCACTGTTCACTGTAGCTATGATATCTGATTCTGATGACTGCTCTGTATGGACATACACACCATCATATATCACTGATGCTGTTACGCCCGGAAGCACCTCTGAAGGGGTCTCTTCTGTTGTCGCTTCCTCTGTTGTCACTGCCTCGGTAGACGCTGAAGTCACAGACTGTATACTACCTGATGCATTGCTGGCAACTCTGGCCGTATCGTTGGCCGATACTGAACTTCCTGCAGGCACCACTGCGTCGATGGCAAGCTGCACACTGCTGTCTGCCATCATCACTGCCTGACTCTTGTTGATAGTCACACTATCATTCGCATATAATTCATCCGCAAGCGGGTCAGCCTTCTCTCCAAAACTTATGACAGCAAATACACAAAGAGCCATTACAACCACAAGTGCTGTCATCAAAATGTTATGTCTTAAATATTTATAACTGAGAACATTCCTTCTCATGTGATCTACAAATCTTCCAAACTTACTGCGTGATCTAGTCATTAATTTTTCCTCTTTTACCCTTAATCCAAGCTATTTTCTATGTAGTATTTCGTAATCTAAATTTTACAAAGTTACCGCATTTGTTACATTTCTGTTAAATATAATACACTACACATGTGCATGTGTCAACTGATTCTGACAAAAAAATACCAATTTCTAGTGGTTTTACACAACTGTTTGTAACGACATGTTGTGTTTTGTAACATTTAACTTTTCTGCTGAAAAAAGCGCATTTTCGTGGTATCATATGACATCATACAGTCAACAAAAGGAGTACATTATGAGACTTGATAAATTTCTAGTTGAAATGGGGATCGGCAGCCGCAGTCAGGTAAAGCAGTATGTGAAAAAAGGCACTGTCACCGTCAATGGTGCCCCGGTTAAATCCTCAGATGTAAAGATAGATGAGAACAACGATACTATAAAATATAATGGCAGGATTCTGAATTATTCTAGATACAGATATTTTCTCCTGAACAAACCTGCGGGGTGTGTAAGCGCCACCAAAGATAACGTGCATCAGACCGTTATCGATCTGCTAAAAGGAGAAAATACAAAAGACCTGTCACCCGTGGGACGGCTGGATATAGACACAGAAGGACTTCTACTTCTGACAAATGACGGAGCACTGACCCACCATCTTCTGTCTCCTGCACACCACATTCCCAAGACATATTACGCAGAGATTGACGGATATGTAACAGATGATACCATAAACCTTTTCGCCACAGGTGTGGATATCGGAGATGAAAAACCTACACTGCCCGCAGATCTGCGCATATTATCTTCCGACAGCACCGCTGCCAGATCGGAGATCGAACTCATAATAACAGAGGGACGTTTTCACCAGGTCAAGCGAATGTTTGAGGCCGTCGGCATGAAAGTTACTTTTCTGCGAAGAATTGCAATGGGTGAGCTGAAGATAGACGAATCGCTTCCAACAGGTGCCTACAGAAGTCTCTCGGAAGAAGAGGTCAGTCTTCTCCGGTTCGATATGCCACAATAAAAATAGAGAACAGGAAATCCTGTTCTCTATTTTTATTTATGTTACTGACTTCTATTCTGTAATATATTTATCAAGGCCATCTGCTATTCCCTTGGCGATCTTGTTCTGATAATCGTCTGTTACAAGAAGTGCCTCCTCAGATGCTGTAGTCATATAGCCAACTTCCACTATGGTTACCGGAACTGTACTCCAGTTTATTCCGCTCATGGTATCCGTCTCCCATATTCCATCGCTCTTAGCTCCTGTGGAAGCCAGAAGTCCTGATAAAACATCCGTGGCAAGACTCTTGCACTGATCATAGATAGCTGAATTATATGGATTAGATGATGTCTGACATACTGTCATCACACCTGTCGCATTACCGTCTGTCGATCCATTTGTATGGATCTTTATAACTGCATCTGCCTTAAGGTTGTTCGCATATTCTGCTCTCGTCGCATTACTTATATCAACATCATTCGATGTTCTGATCATCTTAACTGTATAGCCTCTGGATGTGAGCTCTGCCTCAAGCTTCTGTGCGATCTGAAGATTCAGCTCATATTCCTTTATTCCTGTTGATACACCTGTGTTGCCAACGGTTGCCTTTACTTTTGTCTCTGTAGCAGCAGGGCCTATCGGCTCGGTCTCTTCATTTGCATTCTGCTGATGTCCGGCATCTATAACTATCATCTTGCCCTCACCAACATTGGATGTAGTTCCCTGTTCTGTGGATGCATCCGATGAATTCTCTGTTGTCGCCTTAGTCGATGCATCAGACTTATCTCCTCCGCCTACGACCTCAAGGAGCTCTGAGAATATATAGTATTCCCCACCATCTATAGATACCTTGCTCCACTCATCGTTATAACCGATTCTGTCCAGCTCAACATCATTTGCAACTTCCTGATATATCTCTCCATCAGTTGATGGGCTCGTTCTGACATTCACATAGTCAAGAGTCTTTACTTTGTCATTACACATTGTAAAGCCATCCTTGTCCTTCTCCGGCTGTGCCTCAGTGGTTGCTTCCGTAGTCGCCACCGTCACTGCTTCTGTGGTCGCCTCTGTCTCCGTCGGATTGGCTGTGGTAGCATCGTCACCTTTGCTTCCGCATCCGGCAAATGCCAGCATGGAAGCAAGTCCAAAGCAGAGCACTGCATATTTTAAATGTTTCTTCTTCATGAGTATCCTCCGTAAGTGATTATTGAAGTTAAAAATACATCATCTTATTGTAACACAATCGTAATAACTGCACAAGTAAATTGCTCAAATACCTGATTTCACCATACTACATTTCAAATACTGCACCGCAAATCTTCTCAAGTTGTGCATAATCCTCCGCACTTCCAAGCTCCACCGCTGAATGCATAGCCAGTATCGGTATTCCCATGTCTACAGCTCTGACTGGCAGATAAGATGAAGCTATAGGACCTAAAGTCTGTCCTCCTGCCATACCCGACCTGTTCACCTGACGCTGTATCTTTATCTCCTGATTTCTTGAAAGAGCCATGATGACCGCAGATGCCTCACTGTCTGACACGTATCTCTGACTTGCACTTGATTTGAGTGCCACTCCGCGCCCCATGACAATCTGATTTGTCGGATCACTCTTCTCTGAATAATTCGGATGGGTTGCGTGCGCCACATCAAGTGACAGCATGAATGCATCTCTCATAAGGCGTCTTCCTGCTCCAGCCTCAATATCCAAGCCTTCCATGATACGCTTTATTATCTCCGACAGAAGCACCGAATCTGCTCCCTGCTTTGATCTGCTGCCTATCTCCTCATTGTCAAACAATGCTATAACATTTGTATTATTGCCATTTGTCTCTCTGCACATGGTGTCAACAAGCGCTGACACGGAAGTTACATTGTCAAGTCTCGGAGAAGCTATCATATCCTTATCTGCCCCAACTATCTCCATTCCATCCATGTTATACAGGTATAGATCATAATCAAGAATATCGTCCTTCAAAAGCCCAAGGTCATCTGCCACATACTGTAATATATCTTTGTCCTTCACCTTCTGACCATCCAGACCATATACAGGTATGAGCTCCTTCTGCACATTCATTTTCTCCCCGGGTGCATCCTTTCTCAGATGCGGTGCAAGGCTTGGCACTATGCACATGGCTCGCTCTGAATCATACAGATACGTCTTCGGCCTGAACGGATCCGTGGTCTGCGCCATGACCTTGCCCGCGATTCCAAGCGGTCTGTCAAACCATGTCTCCTTGATAAGTCCGCCGTACGGCTCTACATTCAGTGTCTGGTAGCCGCTTCTGTTCATATCCGGCTGAGTCTTGATCTTGAGCATAGGAAAATCTGTATGTGCAAGGCCGATATTCAGCCTGCCATACTCAGGCATCTCCCCTGCGGCAAACGCCACCATCATAGATGAGTATGGCTTCACATAATATCTTCCTCCGGCCGTGAGCTCCCAGCGTTCTCCCATATCTAGCTCCATGTAACCGTGATCCTGCAGCATGGCTTCACATTCCTTCACTACATGAAACTGTGTGACACCGGCGTCAAGTAGTCTGCAAAGTGTATCTATCATAATAAATTATCCTCCTTATAATGGTCGGTCGACAAACGCACACATCAGTATACTTTCTTATGTGCATCGTCTGCGTTCTCCACAAAGATTTTAGTACAAATCTTCAGCTTATACAATTCCCTTACTTCTTATTTTAGCTTAATATCCACATCTGATATTCAAGTTTTTTTATCGCAATGTGAATCTTCTCTTGCCCTGTCCTTCAAAAGGCTGTATAATCGCCAATAGATACTTTAACGCTTTTATGCGTCAAACTGTTAAAGGAGAACGTAAAATGAATGATTTATCAATAGGATTTATCGGTCTGGGACTTATCGGAGGATCTATTGCCAAATCCATCCACCGCATTTTCCCTGATTACAGAATAGTCGGCTTTGACAATAATCTATCTACACTCAAGGAAGCTGTCTCCGATGGGACACTGACTGAATATACAGATGATATCCATACCATAGCAGAATGCAACTATATCTTTCTGTGCGCACCGGTCCACTATAATATAGAATACCTGCGCCAGCTCAAGCCATTTCTTACAGACAGCACCATACTGACTGATGTCGGAAGCGTAAAGCTCGACATATACGAAGCAGTCCAGGAGCTTGGGCTTGCCAGGTATTTTGTCGGCGGACACCCTATGGTCGGCTCTGAGAGATCTGGCTACGAGGCGGCCACCGACAGGCTCATAGAGAATGCCTATTACTTCATCACACCTGCAGACGGAGTTCTGCCGGGCAAGACTGAGGAGTTCTCCACATTTATCGGAGATCTTGGAGCGATACCGATCACATACTCACCTGTTGAGCACGACCGTATAACCTCTTACATAAGTCATGTGCCCCACGTCATAGCCGCCTCACTGGTCAACCTTGTCGCAGCGGCAGACAGCCCGGACAATATTTTCAAATCACTGGCAGCCGGAGGCTTCAAAGATATAACCAGGATCGCATCCTCCAATCCAGTGGTATGGGAGCACATTCTTCTGGCAAATCCTGACAATATCGTACACGGGCTTCAGGAATATGTTGAGCTTATAGACAAAATGATTTATCATATTAAGCAGCGCGATGCGGCTGGGATAAATGCTTTTTTTGCATCCGCCAGAGATTACAGGGATTCCATTCCTAACAACAGCAGCGGTGTCATAAGAATGCATCATGAACTGTTCGTAGATATACCTGATGAGGCTGGTGCGCTGGCAAAGGTGACAGCTTTTATCGCAGAGGCAAAGATAAGCCTCAAGAACATCGGAGTCTCCCACAACCGGGAGGATGAGGAAGGGGTTCTCAGACTCTCATTCTACGATGCTGATGCAAGACGGAATGCACAGGATGTGCTGAAGGCCGCAGGCTATAGAATTTATAACCGTTAAGAGCCGGAGAATAAAATATTTTAACCAGACATATTACACTAGATTAAAGGAATACTGAGAATTTATGAAGATCAACAGAGTAAAATCACTTAACGGAGAGATAACAATACCGGGGGACAAATCCATCTCCCACCGTTCCATCATGTTCGGCTCAATCGCAGATGGAATAACCGAGGTACACGGATTTTTAAATGGAGCAGACTGTATATCATCCATGAACTGTTTCAGGCAGATGGGTATAGATATTGATTACGACGGCAGTGTCGTTACTGTACACGGCAAAGGACTGCATGGACTGTCAAAGCCTGAAGGCACACTTGATGTCGGCAACAGCGGAACAACCACCAGACTTATATCAGGTATACTTGCCGCTCAGCCATTTGCAAGCAGGCTTATAGGTGATGCTTCTATATGTAAGCGCCCTATGAAGAGAATCATGACGCCTCTCTCCATAATGGGTGCCGACATCACATCCGAACTCGGAAATGACTGTGCACCGCTCCTTATAAACGGAAAGGAACTCCATGGAATACACTACAACTCACCTGTCGCGTCAGCACAGGTAAAGTCATGTGTACTCCTTGCCGGACTCTATGCAGACGGCGAGACAAGTGTCACCGAGCCATATGTGTCAAGAAACCACACTGAACTCATGCTTGAGTCATTTGGCGGCAATATAAAAGCAGAGGGAACTACGGCTACCGTAAAGCCTGTGGATAATCTTGTTGGACAGAAGATACTTGTACCTGGAGATATATCATCAGCTGCTTACTTCCTTGTTGCAGGACTTATCACTCCGAACTCATGCATCACCATCAAAAATGTTGGCATCAACCCGACCAGAGATGGAATACTGGAAGTCATCAAAGCAATGGGCGGCGATATGGAATACTCCAATGTAGTGAGCGGATGCGGTGAGCCAACCGCTGACATAACAGTCAGGACATCAAGTCTCAAGGGCTGTGTCATTGAGGGTTCCATCATACCAAAGCTCATAGATGAGATCCCTGCCATAGCAGTTCTCGCATGCTTTGCAGACGGTGAGACCATCATCAGGGATGCCCAGGAGCTCAAGGTCAAGGAATCAAACAGAATAGATGTCATGGTAAACGCTCTCTCATCCATGGGCGCAGACATAACTGCAACCGATGACGGAATGATCATACGCGGCGGAAAGCCTCTTCACGGTGCAGTGATTGACAGTCACTTGGACCACAGAATCGCCATGAGCTTTGCCATCGCAGGACTTAACGCTGATGGCGATACAGAGATCACCGGAGCCGAGTGCGTGAACATCTCATATCCGGGATTCTATGATGATCTGGGTGGGCTGGAACGTTAAAGATATATAGATTATTTTTAGCACAAATAAAGGCGACACTACAGTCTGTGATGCTTTGCATCCTACCAGACAGCTGTGTCGCCTTTATTTGTGTTACTTTTTATCCTAATAATTTAATGATATCCTGCTCTGTCCAATATTCATTTTACCACAGTTCATGGACTATTCACAACAGCTTACTCCGTTGCCCTCTTAAACTCATCCGTTCCAGTATCTTCCCAGTTTGTCTTTCCACTGCTTATCACTTCTCCACTGGAAAATACATATGCATAGATATCTTTTATTTCGGCGCTACCATAATCATATGTTCCACCACCGCCTTTTTCAGTACGATACCTTACATACAATCCACACTTCCCATTCTCTGACTTGCCATCATATACAATGTATTCCACGGAATTATCACTTTCCGACAATATACATCTTGATGATGACTCCGAGGCGCCGTAATATACTTCGAATTTTCCAGCTGTGGCATCTGAATATTTCTCAAAGATCGCCTGATACCCGACTGTAATTTCCTTATTTTCTGGCTGATCATTTACATCAGGATCAACAGAGGAATCAGTGGAGCTCTCTGCATTCTCCCTGCTGTCACCCGAAGCTTTTTCCGTTATCGCAGAGTCTTGTTCGCTGTCTTTTTCTATATCCGTATCTTCTCTTCTATATCTGGTCGTGAGACGTCTACTGCTGGTCTGCCCATTAAAACGCATGGTCACAAGCTCGTCACGCTGTTCAGAGCCAGACACTACCACCTCCACACGATCAATATACCATGTCGTCTTTAGATCGCTTTCATCAAATCTTGCACCATCATTTGCCACTTCAAATGACCTATATGCAACCGTCTTCTCCTTGCCATTCAGCACCAGTCTTCCATGGGCAGCTCCAAATGGAAAATCCGGGTCACCAACAGAATAGATCACAAGCTTATAATCACCATCTGGAGACGTTGACACACTTATCTGCTCAGCTTCGTAACGCGTCTTATATCTAACATAACCTAATGGTAGCAACACCACCATTACCAATATGCAGGCTATGATAACAACATACTTTGGTATCTTATTCATGACTATTTCCTGCCTGTCTCCTCATACATTCCTATCTTCTTCATGTTATCCACTATATCTATGTAGTTTCCATCTATCGCATTTATATATACCCTCTGTATCGGCATGTCACATCGGTAATCCTCAT
Organism: Coprococcus sp. AF16-22; assembly: GCF_003461545.1. Classification (NCBI taxonomy): domain Bacteria; kingdom Bacillati; phylum Bacillota; class Clostridia; order Lachnospirales; family Lachnospiraceae; genus Coprococcus; species Coprococcus sp. AF16-22. The sequence goes on along the minus strand of NZ_QTXH01000004.1, from coordinate 7,291 downwards.
TATATTCATTCTGAGAAAATATCCATGTCGGAACAAAATACTTATTTCCCGACTCATCAGCACATGGTACATAGGCAAGTTCCACATCATTAAATTCCACCGTTCCATAATTTGTCGGGTGATCCTTATAATATTTGGCTATACTCTCGCCCGCAGCTTTAATCATCTCATCCCAGCTTAAAAGCTTGACCTCCTCTTTATCAAACGTATCCTCGTCGGCATATACATACACTGTAGATGAGACAACCCCAAACTTATCAACACTTATTACCGCCTTGTCAACTCCACCTTTATAGGTAAGGTTATCGGTATCAATACTATCCACGGTGTCGATATCTGTTGAGTATACCACATCTATCCCATCTATCTTCCGTCCGAACTGGAATCTGTATCCATCAGGCTTTTTTATGACATCTTCACCATAAGTACCGCCTGTCCAGGCTCTCACCGCCTCTTCTGTCCCTGTGCAGGCAAATCCGCTTATCCCCAGATTGTCTAGTAACTTCATTGCAGAACTGAGTCCTTCATCTTCTGTGATTGGGTTCTTCTCATCCCCATCATATATGTCTTCACCGACAACATTGATCTCATACGTACTTTCAGTTCCTGGAACCTCTGATACAAGAGCCTTATCCTCACCCTCAGGTGTCATACCATATGTAAAATAGTAATTGTTATATCCACCTCCATCTTCATTATCCGATGCCGCCATAAATATTCTCTGTACCCCACCGGATTCCGCAACATAATGCTCATTAATCTTATATTCTGTAGCTATTGGTAACTCATCATCAATGCTATTTCTCTCGTCTACCCATCTTTTCATACCTTCCTCTAAAAGCTCTGCATAACCAGGATCATCACTCGCCAAAGCCTTTTCTATGTCCGCCTTATATGAAGCTATCGTGTTATCCAGGATTTCCTTTGACTCAGCAGCATCGCCATCCTGCCACCTTATTTCTGATGTCTCGTCAAAAAGTCTGGATATTATAGTTTTAAGTTCATCATCTGAACATGGTGCATTTACCATGTCAAACCCGACTTTATATACTCTATCAGCATCTGGAACCTCTATATCATCATCCTTCAATGTTATCGATGAGAGTTTTGATTCTCCTATGTCAAAAGTAACATCGCAGTTATCGGGTATATCCAGCTGTCCCTCAAGACCTCCTGCATTACCTGTATCATCACTTCCCCCATTCATTCCATAATCAACTTTTTTATTTCCACACGCAGCAAGACTTAATGCCATAACAGAAATAAGTGCTGCACATATTATTTTTTTCTTGTCCATCGTACACCTCCGTTTTATTTTACAGAAATACCTAACATCTTTACCGGGTAACATTTGACAGATATATGACCGTATGGAATCTTTGATCATCCTCTGAATAATATGTATCAACACTTCCACCATACTTTTCCGCTACCCTTTTCATACTCTTTATTCCAAATCCATGGAATTTTTGATCCGGCTTACCGGACTTTCGTGAATCATATCTGTGCGTACAATCATTTGTCATTGCTATGATCGTTCCACCATCGTTCCCCTGTGAATTCATTCTAAGTTCCACACTGGCACTGCCTATTTCACTCATTGCCTCACTGGCATTGTCCAGCATATTACACAGAAGGACAGTTAAGTCATCTACCTGCATGTAATCCATACGTGCCCTTCTCACATCAAAATCATAATGAATCCCCGCATCAATGAACCTGCTGGCATATCTATTAAGAATAACATTTACCATATGATCATCCGAAAACCTTATAGTCTCTTTCAACTCGTTGGATTCATATATCCTTTCAATATATTCGACTGCCTTATCGTAATCATGATGTTCGAGCAGATCATGTATCCCGCTGATATGCTTTTTTATGTCATGTATCATTATTTTCTGCTCTTCGTCCTGACTGATAATTTTTTTATAATACTCAATGTCATATTTTTCTCTCTGGATCTGCAATGTTTTATCCAGATTCTCCTTGTAGACTCTCTGCAAATATCCGTAGATCACAAATGAAATAATAATTATCACCAGACAGATTATTGAACAATACAACATTATGGATTCCTGCATTTTGCTGATGTCAGAAAAGTAACACATGTAATTGAGCAGACACACAACAACTATCACACACACTGGTATGACAAGAATTACCCAGCCCTGTGCTCCCATATGTACATCAACCCTGTGTCTCATCCCGTATCGGCTGATTGCAAACATCACAAGGAAATACACAAACTTGCTTAATATTGCTAGAAATAATACAGTCAAAACACCACCAGATGGATCCCAGGATTTTTGACTAATTCCAGAAAATACCGCCACAACCACCATCTCTGACAATGTCATAATTACTGACATTGCCACACTGTGAAAAACTGAGCTTAAAGTTTTTTGTCCATATACGAATTTTATTATTATCCAGTTGAATACTGGAAATGAAATAAAATTAAATATCAATATATTTAGTTCAAACAAACCAAATAAAACAACATAACACGCCAACACCAAAACAAATCTCTTTATCACCGTATATCTTGGTTTTACAAACATCCACTCGAAGTATTGAAATGCTATCAACGCTTCTATCAGAAAAACGATTCCATAAATCATAGCCATTGTCATGTCCTTGCCCCCTCCAAATACATCATAAATGCATGCTTAAAATTTTGATAATTGCGTTTCGTTAGATAGGCTGTTACCCCAGTATCCAGATACACCAATGAATGATCAAACCTTACTACATGTTCCATATTCACAATAAAACTTCTGTGTGTTCTAAAAAACCCCCTTGTATTCAATGTCTTCTCCCAGTAATCCATCTTTCTCACAGAGATGTATTTTCCCTCACTGGTGTTCACAAATAGCGTATGTCCCTGTGCCTCCAGGTAAATAATCTCCGGAGCTCTGAGGATTATATTTTCATTCTTTGTCTCAATCAATATCTTAGTATTTGATGTTGTGTATATCTTAAGTCCATCCTGTATATTTCGGTATATACGAGATTTGTCAAGCGGCTTTGAAATATACCTGAACACCCTCAAGCTCATAGCAGCATCAAGATAGCTGTCGTATGCCGTTATTATATATATCAGACACTCCTCATTCTGCGCCAATAGCCGTCTGCCTATATTTATCCCATTCATTCCCGGAATTACTATATCCAAGAATACAAAATCATATTTCACTTCGCTTTTTATCAGATTCTCGCCATTGTCAAACTCATATATATTAGGTTCTTCCAAATGATTGGAAACAAAATATTCCTTTATCCATTCACTCAGCTGTTCAGTTACAAATATATCATCATCGCATACCGCTATATTAAGCTTACTTCTTTGGTCCATATGCTCACCCCATTATTATTATACACTTTGTTATATTACCTCTTCAATGCTGAATGCACGAAACGACATTATAGTGCCGATTTTGGACAAAAAAAGGCTTTCCGGTTACGAATAAACCGAAAAGCCTTTTTGCAAACATATTCAATTACAGATTCCAAGGATGATCCAGAGCACTGCTATCATACATCCGACTAAACATCAAGAGGATACTTTCTAAACGCTTTCTAAACAATCTTATTAATCAAAATGTGACATACTCTTCTGCATCTCCACAATCAAAAGAATACTGTGAAATATCTCCTAATTCTACTGAGGTAACTGGAAATATCGTCACATTATCCAATGTACTTTCAAATTCTTCTGTTGTCAAATAACTCATTTATTTTCAATCCGCTTTCTTGCCTCAAGCATCTTTTTCTTCTTATCAATGGATTCTGATGAAGGAGTTCTTAATACCTGTTTAAAAATTAATTATTATTCTGCGAACAATTGGCCGCATCAATGGCAATCACAAGCATAAGTGCCATGATCTCATCACCCGGATCTGAGATATCAAGTGTGTATGTATCTCCCCAGCTGAGAAGCTGCTTTGCTATATTTGCCACCAGCCTGCTTCCAGCTGTGACACTATAATTCCACGAAAGGAAATCTCCATCACACTGCCATCCTCCATACTCAATACTGTACGATGGCTTGAAGAATGTAAATTCCTTCCTGATACTTCCACACGGTCTGCCACCCACACTGATGTCAAATGTAGGCAGGAACGCGAATAATCTCTGACTGATAAGACCTATCTCATTTCCCGCAATGTCATATACGTGAACCTGATGCGTCAGCCGAAACGCCTCCGACTTCACAAAATACTTTTTGTTTCCCCATTCATCATATATATCGTAGGTATCTGTCCAGGCAAATACCCGTTGTTTTATCATAAGTCTCATAAAATCCACTCCTTATATCATATGTCATCGTGCATAAGCGCGATGACACGCACACGCCTACTCAACTTGCGCTCATTATATGACATATCCCGGCACCACCAGCTTCACCACGTAAGACACCACAAATATCCCAAGCCACACATACACATACCACAACCGGAATCTCACAAGCGGTGTCCTGCCATTCGTGGCAAGCCTGATCGTATTGCCCACCAAATATATGATGCAGATGCACGCCAGATACACAGTCGCCACATGGTAATACATAGCCGTCAGAATATGTCCGTGGAGCATGGCAAGTACAGCCCTTGTCGTACCGCATGCGGGACATATCACCCCTGTAAACCGGCGTATCTGACACCCCTCAAGCCAGCTTGTATCCGGAAGTACACGAAGGAGCAGTATATATACCGCCGTGCCGATAAGCAGTGTTATGAGCACTGCTATCCCCGCAATATATAACTGCCCCTCTGTATGTCCTAGAAGTTCAAATAATCTATATATTTTTCCGCTATATCTTTCTGCGTTTTTATGTTCCATAGAATATCCTTTGTCTCTATTGAGTGATTGCCACCCTCATATCTGTAGAGTGGTATATGTCTTTCCTCGCAAAGTTTGGTTATCTCACCCGTATTCACTAGTGGATCCGCCGTTCCGTGAAAAGCTATGCCATTTGAATTGGCATATTGCATGGTAATCTCAAGTGGTGTGAAATATATATTTCTTACTTTAAGTCCTTTCTCCGCCACATATCTTGCAGATATAGCCGTACCTATACTCTTTGATAGAAATACTATATCCTCAGCATCCGAGAAATCCACATTCTTCAGACAATCTACCGCTTTATTCCAGCCATCATCAAATACCTTCTGTATCTCCTCCGGGAGATGTCCCGAAAGCTTGCCATATGTCACATCAACAATATCATATCCATGTGCCATCATATATTTTTTACTGTAGTAAAGTAACGGTTTATCAGTGTGATATCCGATTCCCGGGAATACCACGCATATCTTCTTTCCCATATATCTGTCTCCTCTCCGGATATAAGTCCCATCCAGAGTACATAAATTATCAGCACCCCTATTACATCATGCCTTTATTCTAATCGTCCTGATTCTTCTGCTATTTTATCAGCATAGCATCGCCAAATGAGAAGAATCTGTACTTCTCCTCAACCGCCACCTTGTACGCCTCAAGTATATGCTCTCTGTCGTACAGCGCAGAAACAAGCATAAGAAGCGTTGACTCAGGCAGATGGAAATTCGTGATGAGTGCGTCAATAACCTTGAACTTGTATCCCGGATAAATGAAAATATCCGTCCATTTGCTGCCTGCATGAACTGTTCCATCGTCGTCCGACATGGACTCAAGAGTTCTGGTACTTGTCGTTCCTACGGACACAACTCTTCCGCCTGCAGCCTTTGTCTCGTTGATCATATCAGCTGCATCCTGCTCTATGATACAGAACTCAGAATGCATGTGATGATCTAGTATGTTCTCTTCCTTCACTGGTCTGAACGTTCCAAGTCCGACGTGAAGTGTCACATGCGCTATCTTGATTCCCTTCGCTTTGATCTGGTCAAGCAGCTCTGTTGTAAAGTGAAGTCCTGCAGTCGGTGCTGCCGCAGAACCGTCATGCTCTGCATAAACTGTCTGATATCTGTTCTTGTCCTCAAGCTTATGTGTGATATATGGAGGGAGTGGCATCTGTCCCAGCTCGTCAAGGATCTCCTCGAATATTCCATCGAACTCAAATCTGATGAGTCTGTTGCCCTCCTCAACTATATCGACGACCTCACCAACAAGTTTGCCCTTTATAAGTCCTGTCTCAGGGTCAGGTTCATTTGACTCTGAACCAAATACTATACGAGCACCCACCTTACACTTTTTGCCCGGTTTTACCAGAGTCTCCCATGTACAGTCGTCCTTTCTCTTCAGAAGAAGAACCTCTATGGATGCTCCCGTATCCTCCTTGACGCCCATAAGTCTCGCCGGAAGAACCCTTGTATCGTTGATGACCAGACAGTCTCCCGGATTCAGGTAGTCTATCACATCATAAAAGTGCTTGTGCTCTATCGTATTATCTTTTCTGTCCAGGACCATGAGACGTGACTCACTTCTCTTGAGGAGTGGGTCCTGTGCTATAAGTTCCTGTGGCAGATCATAGTAAAAGTCTGTTAATTTCATCATATCGTAATTCCTCGCATCTTCTAATCTATCATGTTCTGAGAAACACAAAACGTGTTTTCAAATTTATACAGCCGCTTTGCTTCTTGTGTGATCATATTCTCTGATACCTTGTCCGCACAAAAATAACTGTCTGGCATCAGATACAATATATCCGTTGCCAAACAGTTACATATTATACTACTATCACAAATATTTCAAGGACAGCAAACAACGCTTTCCATCTCTATTTTTTTCTGTAAAATAAAATTACCAGCCCCACTCCATTCAATACAATGCCTACAACCAACGCTCCAATTCCAATCCCTCTCCACATACATGCGTTCATCAGATATATTCCACCTATCATAAACATCACACCTATCATGATAGGTATAAATCCTGCCACCCTGAGCTTCGGCGTGTTCTCATCAGGCTTTCTCGTTGCAAGAAAACACGCAAGGGCAATCCCCATGAATACCCACGGAAGCGCCGCCGCAAGAAAATCCAACACCGCATTTCCCGTCATGATACTTGCAAATATGACAACGACAGCCACTATGATAGCCACTATGCCCACAGCGATAAGCCTACTGTTGGACCTTACGATATTTGTGTCCTTCTCTATCTTTTTCATCATATCCTGATCTCCTTTCAACAGTTCATCCAGACTGATATGATAGAGATCACTCATTTTGATCACGCTGGCAATATCTGGCATGGTCTTTCCCGTTTCCCTTAATTAAAGATATTATTGGGTAAAAAAGAAAGGTCAGTCAATTTTGCCGATGAAGCGGTAGTAGATTTCTACTTCCTGCTC
>NZ_QTXH01000032.1:274-527 GCF_003461545.1 Coprococcus sp. AF16-22 | reverse complement strand
GAGCCTTTTGCCATCCATTCAAAGAAAGCAATTTTGCTGACATTGATAAGCCTGCCCCTGCGGAACGCCGGAAAGCTGGGTGTGTGTACCAGCTCATAGGCGCTCGCTCTTGAAATTCCCATAATCCGCTGAATGTCCGCCACATCCAGAACCAGCGGTAAATCCTCGTAGCTGTTCAATCTCTTTTTATCGTTCATTCTGTTCCTCCCATAAATCAAATAGGTTAAAATGCTTCCTGTTGCCGTTCTCCCCC
>NZ_QTXH01000032.1:0-264 GCF_003461545.1 Coprococcus sp. AF16-22 | reverse complement strand
CCGTTTTCCTGCCCCATTCCTGCGGTGTTTCCCTGCATTGGTGCGCCGGATGCGTCACTTCTCCTGCCGGTCATATCCCTTTTGGACGGTCATTCACTTGTCAAGGTACTGTGTGGTACGAAATTACCAACTGCAATCATCATAGCGGACTATCCTTGACAAAACAATGCTTCTGCGATACCATGAGTGTAATTGATATAACTAAATTATATAATTACCATAAACAAAGGCAGGGGATAGGGATGGAGAATCAGTTTATACGGC
>NZ_QTXH01000031.1:274-529 GCF_003461545.1 Coprococcus sp. AF16-22 | reverse complement strand
GAGCCTTTTGCCATCCATTCAAAGAAAGCAATTTTGCTGACCTTGATAAGCCTACCCCTGCGGAACGCCGGAAAGCCGGGTGTGTGTACTAGCTCATAGGCGCTCGCTCTTGAAATTCCCATAATCCGCTGAATGTCCGCTACATCCAGAACCAGCGGTAAATCCTCATAGCTGTTCAATCTCTTTTTATCGTTCATTCTGTTCCTCCCATAAATCAAATAGGTTAAAATGCTTCCTGTTGCCGTTCTCCCCAAA
>NZ_QTXH01000031.1:0-264 GCF_003461545.1 Coprococcus sp. AF16-22 | reverse complement strand
CCGTTTTCCTGCCCCATTCCTGCGGTGTTTCCCTGCATTGGTGCGCCGGATGCGTCACTTCTCCTGCCGGTCATATCCCTTTTGGACGGTCATTCACTTGTCAAGGTACTGTGTGGCACGAAATTACCAACTGCAATCATCATAGCGGACTATCCTTGACAAAACAATGCTTCTGCGATACCATGAGTGTAACGGATATAACTAAATTATATAATTACCATAGACAAAGGCAGGGGATAGGGATGGAGAATCAGTTTATACGGC
>NZ_QTXH01000030.1:0-1663 GCF_003461545.1 Coprococcus sp. AF16-22 | reverse complement strand
TATTAGACAATATGTAATGACCTCCACATTGTAGGTTCGTGGATTTACCTGTATACTAAAGATTGTCAAAGTCAATGGTAACAGGGATTACCGCATACAAAGGGAGGTCATCAAATGAATTATAACACAGTTTACGTAGGAATGGATGTACACAAAGAAAGTTTTACATTTTGTGCGTACACAATCGATGCAGAGAAAGGTTCCCACTTCCAGAGAACAGAAGCTGATTACAAAAATGTTCTGAAATATCTGGAGTTTCTTCGTACCGTCTACGGAAACGATGCTAACTTTATATGCGGTTATGAGGCGGGTTGCCTCGGTTATACTTTATATCATCAATTAATAGAGCATCATGTTAACTGTGTGATACTTGCGCCAACAACGATGCTTGAGCAGTGCAGCAGAAGAAGAATTAAGACTGATCGGCGTGATGCTGAAATCATTGCCAAATGTCTGGCACAGCATAATTACAGTCCTGTTCATATCCCTACAGCAACGGACGAGGAAACAAAAGAATTCCTCCGTATGAGGGATGATCATAAACTGGCACTGAAAAAGGTCAAGCAGCAGATTCTTGCATTTTGTCTTCGCCACAACTATCGCTATGATGGAAACAGTCATTGGACAGCAGCGCACATCAAATGGCTTAAGTCATTAAAGCCTGAGGCACTTTATAAGGAAATCCTCGACGAATATCTGCTGACCTATACTACCCTTAGCGATAAGCTTGAACGGTTGGATAAACGCATTGAGGAGCTTGCCTCCAAGGATGAATACAGAGAATCGGTTAAGAAACTCTGTTGTTTCATCGGTATCAAGACTCACACCGCATTATCTGTTCTGATTGAGGTTGGCGATTTTCAGCGTTTTGCTTCTGCACAGAAATTTGCTTCCTACCTGGGACTTGTACCGGGTGAGGATTCCAGCGGTGATGAACAGACAAGGCTTGGCATTACCAAAGCCGGAAATCGTCATGTGCGTATGCTCCTTACAGAAGCTTCCCAGTGCTATGCCCGTGGTCAGATAGGATTCAAATCAAAGGAACTGAAATCACGTCAAGCCGGTAATTCACCACAGGTTATTGCTTATGCAGATAAAGCCAATGAACGCTTAAGACGCCGATACTACAAAATGGTTCTTGGAAAAAGTAAGAAACACAATGTAGCTAAAACAGCGATTGCGCGTGAGCTTGCCTGTTTCATGTGGGGCATGATGACTGATCATATCACCTGATACAGGTATAACATCGTGCTGCCGATATCAAGACCAGGCCGCTGCCAGCGGTGCTTCGCAGCCTTGACATCATCATCCCGCTGTTATAGCAGGTAATCAAGCAGATGTAAGATGGCTTGCGCCACATACATCTGGCCAGTAACTAAAGTAACAACTGAAGACATCCTGAAAGGGCTTCGGCCATTTCAAGGTTCGAGCTATCTGCGATAAATCTATGTTGGCACAGAGAAATCTGTGATCCACGCAATTAGACGGTAGAGCTCACGGCGGACCATTGACCTGTCGGTAACCAATCCACGTATATCAGAGTGGCCAATGCCGGGAACTGATACTCCGAGGCTCTTTCCGGGTGCCTTCAGACAACTAAATAAAGTTTTGTGGTGATTTCTGTTAACTTGTACTTGACAAGAGGTCATTACATATCAGATTT